>JAIOPF010000285.1 GCA_021414045.1 Deltaproteobacteria bacterium
GATGCGGGTCGTCCTCAAATCGGGCGAGATCTTCTATCAAACCAAAAGCCTGAAAAAGTTTCCCTCGGGCGAGATCGCGGGTTTGAGCCGACGCTTGAAGGAAGAGGACTCGCTACTCGAGAACTTCCATTTCGGCAACAAGGATTACCTCGTCAGCAGCATGCCGCTGCAGTCGAAATCCGGCAATTTTCTCGGCGTCTTGCAGATTTTCGATTATCGCTCCGAACTCGCCGGAGAGCTGAGGGGCTATCATCGCCGCGTGTTCAGCTCGCTCATGCTCTTCTATGCCTTGACCTTGGCGACGATTTTTTTCGCGATCCAGAAGAACGTCAACCGCCCCATCGCGAGCCTGCTTCAGGAAGTGCGGGGCGCCTCCTCCTCCGATGCCGAATCGAAACGGCGCAAAGGCCACGAGCTTTCTTGGCTGCAGCAGGAATTTCGCGAGCGAAACACCCATCTGCATGAATTGAAGCACGTCATTTCCCAGAATAGCCGGGAACGCGAAGTCTTGCTCGACCAGCTGAAGCGCTCCGAGAAATTGGCCGCCATCGGCAAGTTCGCGGCCGGCTTGGCCCATGAGATGGGAAGCCCACTGTCGGTGATCGAGGGACGTTCCGAACAGGCGCTGCGCAAGATCCAGGATCCGGACTTGCTCAAGAAGAACCTCGAGCTGATTTCGGGAGCTCTTCGAAGGGCGCTTTCCGGAAATCCAGGTCGAGATGATCGGGGATCCCGAATTGCCGCGCATCGAATTGGATCCCGATCAGTTGCTGCAGGTCTTGAGTAATTTGCTGCGCAACGCTTTCCAGGCGATGCCGGACGGCGGGCGCTTGACCCTCGAGTTGGCCCAGGTCAACGATCAGGGTCGTGTCCTTCCTTGGCTCAGCGTCGGCGTTTCGGATACCGGTGCGGGTATGGACGAGGAGACGCAATCCCGACTTTTCGAGCCGTTTTTCTCGAAACGCGAGGATGGAAGCGGAACCGGACTCGGTCTCTCCATCGTCTACGGCATCGTCCAGGAGCACGGCGGGAAAATATTCGTGACGAGCCGCGCTGGAGAGGGGACTCGCTTCGACATTTACCTGCCGATGGAACCGGAAATGCGGACGCACTTCGAACCCAAAACCATCACGTACTACTCGGAGAAAGAACATGCCTAAAGCCGGAGCGAAAATTCTCGTCATCGACGACCACCCCGAAGTCTTGAGCCTGCTCAGGGACTTGCTGGCGGAAGAGGGGCAGTACGCGGTCTTAGGGGCCTCGACTCAGGCGGAAGCCCTGGAGTTGCTCCAACGCCACGCCTTCCAATTGGTCATCAGCGACCTCCGCTTGAAGAATGAAAGCGGATTCGACCTGCTGACGCGCATCCGCCAAGACGCGCCGCGGGTGCCGGTCATCATCATGACGGCGTATGGTAGCGTCGATACGGCGATCGAGGCCATACGACTGGGAGCCTTCGATTACATCGAAAAGCCCTTCCATTCTGAAAAAGTCTTGCTGACGGTGGCTAGAGCGGTGGAAACCTGGAGCCTGCGCGCGGAGGTCCAGCACCTCAGGACCAATCTCGCGAAGGAGTCCTCCTATCACCGCATCATCGCCCAAAGCGCGCAGATGCGGGGGATTTTTTCGCTGATCGAGCGTCTCAAGACCAGCGACGTGAACGTCCTCGTCACCGGGCCCAGCGGCACCGGGAAGGAACTCATCGCCCGGGCCATCCACGAAAGTTCGACGCGGGCGGCGCGCCCCTTCATCACGCTCAACTGTTCGGCCATTCCCGAGACTCTGCTCGAGGGCGAGCTCTTCGGTTACAAGAAGGGCGCTTTCACCGACGCCAAGGCGGACAAGAAGGGGCTTTTGGCCGAGGCGGAAGGCGGAACCTTCTTCATGGACGAAATCGCCGATCTTCCTCTGTCGCTGCAACCGAAGCTGTTGCGAGCCATCCAGCAGCGCGAGATTAGGGCGCTGGGGTCGAACATTAGCCAGACGATCAACGCGCGTCTCATCGCCGCGACCAACCAGGATCTCAAGAAAATGGTATCGGAAAAGCGTTTCCGCGAGGATTTGTTCTACCGCCTCAACGTGGTGAATCTCGAGCTTCCGGCGCTGCAGGAGCGGCGCGAGGATATCCCTCTCCTGGTTCGTCATTTTCTGGATAAGATCAGCGCGCGATTCCAAAAACCCTTCAAGGGACTCAGCGACGAGGCCATGCATCTTTTGCTTAGCCACTCCTGGCCTGGGAACGTCCGGGAGCTCGAAAACACGATGGAGCGCGCGGTGGCCTTGGCCGAGGGCGAGTGGGTGACGCCGGCGGATCTCAACCTTCCGGAACCTTTCTCCGGGGCGAAACCCTTTTCGGGGAATCGTTTCGATTTCCTGCGGGAGAATTCCCAGCCCATGACTCTCGAGGAAATGGAGCGGGCCTATATCTTGTGGGTATTGCAGGAAGTCCAGAACAACCGCAGCTTGGCGGCGCGCCTATTGGGCGTCGATCGCAAGACTCTCTACAATAAATTGGCCGAGTACAAGCTTTCGGAAAGCGCCTAGGGCTTCTTGGCCCCCGGTCGCCCCGGAAAGAGCGTGATCACCCGATTTTTCGCGTCGGTGATGAGCGTGTAAATCGAAGTCGCCTCCATGCGATTCCGGTCGACGCCGACGATCCTTCCCGCATTGACGATGCGTTCGTAATTTCCGCCTTTCTGCAGGACGGCGGGAATCCGCCGCGCGGCCTCGATGAGCGCCTCGGGATCCTCGCCGGGAAGGAAGAAGCTCTTGAGCAGGCGCTCGGCGTCCAATAAGTGGCGTTCGGCGATGTGGGATAGGCCTTCCGCTCCCTTGATGAAATTAGCCGGAAACATCCAGGCCTTCGGATACCGGGAAATTTCCGTCAGCTTCGCCAGGCCGGAAGCGGCGAGATCGTCATAGGGAATCATGGGTGTGGCGAATTGCAAGTTGGCGCTGAGTTCGTCGAAACTAGGGCCTCCGGATTCGACGATTTTTTCCTCGACCCACGCTGGAAGATCGAAAAGCAGTCCTCCGGCGACGTTAGCGGCGGTGTTGGCCGTGAGGGCCATCATGCCCGTGGATTGATTGATTTGGCGAAGCGCCCCTTCGACAAGGGGATGACTCGAATGCAGCTGCGTCCCTTCGGCCAGGTCCCATGGGCCCCCGGTCCTCCCGTTGAAACGGTTTCCTATTTCGAGGAGCCGAAGCTTGGCGGCGGAAAGCCAGGACTGGTTTTTGGGATCCTCCGGGTTTTTAGGGAGTGGGATCGTCGGATCGGGACTGGGAGTTGAGGGGATGGGAGAGGTTTTTAAATGAGCTTTGTTGGCGTTGTGGAGTTGCATGCGCTTGGACTTTGCAGTCCCAATGCCAAACATGGTTTCTCGAAAACGATTCCGATAAATTCCGGATTTCACGGATAAAATCGGATGTCTTGAATTTTCATCAGCGAAAAGCGAATTCGGTATCGACCGATTTTCGAACTGTTTTTGGAAAGATCGAATTTATTTTTATCTTATCCGCGAGGCCTTGGGTGGTACCCCCGGTTTTTTTTATTTATAACGCGTCTTTACGCGGGTCCGGCGGCGGCGCGGGTGGAATGGACAGCAAGCCGCTGGGCTTGCTTTCGGGAGTCTTGGGAGCCATCGGTCCGGGCGTCGCGCTAGGCCGGCTCTCGGCGAGACTGGGTTGGCTTTCGCTGGGCCGGGATTCCGTCGGGAAGGATTCCGCCGGGGCGGAGGGGGTTTGATTCAAGAAGCCACCCTTGCCGCCGGGCGCCCGCATTTCGCCCACCGCCGCCTGTTCCAGGAAGGCGCCCAATCGCAGCGGGTGCAGCAGGCGTTCTTGGGCAAGGAAGAACTGGTAATTTTCCAAGGCGGATTTCCTGCGCGTCAGTTTTTGGTCGGCTTCCAGATTGTGCAGATGAATGAAGATCAGGTCGGCGCCGCCTGGAACCGTCGAGAGATTTTCCAGAAAATTAATTCCGTCGCCCATGCCGCCGCCTCCGCTGGGAGCGAAGTCATCTCCGAGGATCAGGACCGTTCGAAGGTCTTCGAGTCCGATCTGGTCTTCGGCTTTGGAGGTCTGGCGGTTCTTCGATTCGACGTAGCGACGCGCGAGGCGCAGGGCCTGGAGGAGGCGTTTTTCGGAGGGGTTGCCCGGCGCCGCATCCCCGCCCACGATTCGTTCCGAAGGAAGGCTGATGCCGAGGGTTTGAAGCGAGGCCTGAGTCGCGCCCACGTCTTGATCGGAAAGCAAACCGACCAAGAATCCCTCGCGTTGGAGGTATTGGAGGAGGTCGACTATTTCCGGAAAGGATTGGAGACCTCCGGTCTTTTCAGCACTGGGCGCCGGTGTGGGGGCTGGGGGAGTTTTGGATTTCGCGGATTTTTTCTCGGGCGTTTTTTTATCCGGAGCAGGCGGTGGTGTCGAAGCCGATTCATGAAAGCCGAGGCTGCCCTCGCCGGAGATCAGGGCGACCAAGCGATCGGCTTTGTAGGCCTTCAGTCGGCCGAGTCGGCGACAGAGCTTGAGATAATTCTCTTCGGTCCAATTTTTTTGAGGCAGGGCTTCCGCGCAATTGAAGGCGTAGGGTTCGACGAGGCAAATTCCATCCGAGGAATTCTTGACGCAGTGCGAGGCAAGCGCTTTGGGCGCTCCCCCGAAATAGACGCCGACCCATTTCATGGGACTCCCCGATTGGAGCTGGGATTCGATTAAAACCATCACCTGATCGAGGTAGGCCGCATCCTGAATCCCGAAGTATTTCCGAAGGTCCTCGGTTTCGAGGGTCTGGGGATCTTGGAAAGCCGCGGCAATGGTTTCCACCGGTTGGCCGTTGAGGCTCATCCCCTGAAAACGGGGCAAGGCCAAGGATCTTCCGGCTTGCGGCTGCGGCGTGGCCACGGGTGGAGGAGGTGGAGGCGCTTTTTTTTCGCAAGCTCCGAGAAAAGCGCTGGAAAGAATCGAGAGAGCGGTTAAAATCTTCTGGGTACGCCGGAGGGATCTCATGGAATCTCCTTCCTTAGATAAGAAGTCTTTAATGGGGGTTTTGCCTGTATGTCCACCAAAAAGGCCTTTGATCAGGCTCTGAAAGACGTCAAAAAACTCTCGGACTTGAGCAATGATCAGCTGCTTCAGCTCTACGCTCTCTATAAACAGGCGACGGAGGGCGATGTCCATGGACCCAAACCCGGCATGCTCGACCTGAAAGGCAAGGCGAAATACGCCGCCTGGACCAAAGAGAAGGGCAAGAGCCAAGACAAGGCCATGGAGGGCTACGTGAGCTTGGTGAAAAAGCTGTCGAACTGAAGGCCTCGCGCCGGGTCTTCGCTAGGGGTTACGGGTGGCGCTTCAATAAATTAAGAAAAAAACGCAGGGGATTCCATGCTGGAACCTATCAAGCGCGTGTTGTCGTTTGAATACGACGATCGCCCCATGGACGATTCGGTCTACGAATTTCATCGGCGCTGGATCAAGTGGTTGCACGACTACTACTTGCGCGTCGAGCATATCGGCGCATTGAACGAATGCGTCAAGGCGGCGCGCAAAGAGCGCGTTATTCTCATCAGCAACCATTCCCTGACGATTGAGGCTACCTTGATCAATTATCTCCTTCTGCAGGAGGGGGCGGGGCACGTCGCGACCCTGGTGTTCCGCGAGGCCTTCAAGGTTCCGTTGGTTCGCGAGTTTTTTCGCAGTTGCCAATGCCTCCCGATCTCGGTGGACGCGGGAGCCAAGGCGCTGCGCGAAAAGCACATCCTGGTCTTTCCCGAGGGAATGGATTTCTTGAACGGGCTCAGCGATCCCGAGCTGATGTCGCCCTTTCATACCGGGTTTCTCCGCATGGCCGATCAGCACTTGAAAGAAACCAGGCGCAAGAGCATCACCGTGGTGCCGATCGCCCACGTCGGCATCGAAAAAATGCTGAAATTTTGGGTAATTAAGAACGATAAGGTGATGAATACCTTAATCCGTCCTCTCGTCAAATATCCCTTTTGGGTGGTCCCTAAATTGCCCTTTTTCCTGCCGAGCAAGGTGGTTTTCAATTGGGGGAAGCCGATTCGTCTCACGCGGGACGGCTTGAGTTCGGTGTTCAAGATGAAGAAGCACGCCGTCCGATTCCGTCAAAAGGTCCTGGATTTGCGTAAAGAGGCCCAAGATGAGAGGGAAAGGACGACTTGGAATTTAAGCCTTCCCTTCCACGCCTTCAAAAATTTCGAGCCTTAAGAAGCCCCCCATCTCCATTTCGAGCAGATCGATGGCCAAAACAGGGCTTCAAAAAAAATTCTATAAAAATCCAAACAAAAATCAAATTTTCATTTTTTTTTGAAAATTTGCTTCAAATTCTATGGGCCTGTTCTGGGGATGAATGCATAACAATTTGTATTTTAAAGCTTTTTTTATTTTAACCTCTTGGCACCTCTATTGCTTTTATATTTTATAAAGGGACAAGGAGATGCAAATGGTTACGATGACCCAAAGAATTCAAGAAGTTAAAAAACTCTTAAACTTGGTCCCCAACCAGAATCGTTTCCTCGATGCCCATACCCCATTCTCCCAAGCCGAACGTTTGATGCAGGAGATCGAGGCTGGCATGTTGTCCAACCCCTTCATCCAGGATGAAGACGTGGAAGGCTTGGTTGGCTTCATTCGCGGTCCGCTTTGGGCGATGGCTCGCCGCCATATTGAAGCCCTTCGACACGCGGCCTAAATACCAAGGAATAGACCCACCCCTCGAATTTTTGAGACCTGTCGTCCTCGGGCTTGCGACGGGATAGAATGATGATAAGGCCCGTAAGGAGGATCGCATGATATCCAAGACGGAAAAAAAACAAGATGGCGGCAAACCGATCGATTCGGGGGCTAATAGCTATTATTCTGATTCCTACGGCCTCGGTGATGAAGAGGCTTACGGGGACTTCGATACCCTCGACGAGGGCGAAAGTTTTGGTGAGCCTGAAGTCTTGGACAGCGATTCCCTCTACCGCGAGATTTCCGATCTCGCCGCGACGGCCAAGAGCCAAGGAGTCAGCGCCGATTTGCTCAAGCAACTCGAGGAAAAAAAGAGCCTGCTCACACAAAGCGCAGCCCTCTCTCCGGACAAGCGGAATGAGGTTCTAGCCGGAATCGCCGCGGACCTCGAGACCCTGCAAGCCTCGATGAGCGCCGATCTCGAGCAGGCACCCCAGCGGGACGCCCTGAAAAAGGAACTACAGGAACTGCGCGGCGAACTGAAATCGGAAAACATCGACGAGGATACCAAGGGGGCCGTGGTGAAAGAATGCAGCGACGCCGAACAAGCGCTGAAAAACCACGACCTGGATGGCGCGGAAAATCTTTACAGCGAAGCGAAGGGAGAGTTCGACGAGGCCAAGTCGGCTGCCCAAGAGAAAGCCGCTCAGGAAAAGAGCGACCGGGAAGGTTCCGCCAAGGAGCTTAAGGCTAAGATCCAGGATTCGAATCTTCCCCAGGACGGGAAAGACGCTCTCGTCCAGCAGGTGGAAAACTTGGAAAACTCATGGCAGGGACAGGAGCCGAACCCGGAGAACGTCCATGACGCTCTCAAGGCCATCGAGAAGGACTATAAACACGAGAAGAAGGTTCAGTCTTTGAAAGATGCCCTCGTCGGCTTCGCCACCAAAATCCAGACGACCGGTGACGAAGATATGGACAAGGTTATTCAGGACTTGGCCGGCAAATTCAAGGCGGCCCTCGACAACGGCGATTGGGGATCAGTGCTTTCCATGCTGCAAGACAAAAGCGTCGATCAAAATGCCCTGTTGATGGGTATCGACCAGATCGTCGGTATCCTGTTTTACGGTATGGCCGGTAAGGATGAAAAGGCCTTCGAGCAGTTCTTGGATCTTATCCCGAAGGACGTTCGTCAAGCCATGATCAACGCGCTTAAAGCCAGCCCGGATTACAACAGAACTTGCGAAGTCTCCCCCGAAGACATGGAAAAGCTCAACATCTACGGAAATACCTTTGCAACCGAAGCTTCAAGGTTGGAAGAGAGCATGCAGAAAGAAGATATTACCGGAGACGATGGCGAAATCACTGTCGGAAGCACTTCTGGGAGCAGCCCCGGAGACAGCTCGGCAGAGTCAAAATAGCCGAAAGGTGCTTCTCTTTGGCGGGCGACTAAAGAAAGCCTCCCCCGTCGGCCTGGATGCTCCCGCTTAAAAAAATCAATTACAAATGGATCGTGCCGGAACCCAGGCCCAAGGCGGCTTCTTTGACGCCTTCGGAGAGGGTAGGGTGGGAATGGCAAGTCCTGGCGATGTCTTCCGCGCTGGCCTTGAACTCGAGGGCCAAGACCAATTCAGCGATCATGTCAGAGGCGCGGGCGCCGAGGATGTGGGCGCCCAAGAGCCGGTCGGTCTTTTTGTCGGCGATGAGTTTGACGAAGCCTTCTTTTTCGCCCATGGCGATGGCTTTACCCACTGCCATAAAAGGAAACTTGAAGGCCTTGTACTCCAGTTTTCTTTCCTTGGCCTGCTCTTCGGTGATGCCAACGGAGGCGACCTCGGGCCAGGTATAGACCACGCTGGGGATGGCGTCGTAATTGACGTGGCCCGCTTGTCCGGCCAAGTTTTCGGCGATCGCGACGCCTTCTTCCATGGCCTTGTGGGCCAGCATGGGGCCGGCGATGACGTCGCCGATGGCGTAAACTCCCTTGAGCGAGGTCTCGAACTTTTCGTTCACCTGAATGCGGCCTCTCTCGTCGGTCTTGACGCCGGCTTTGTCGAGCCCTAGCCCCTCGGTGTTGGCCTTGCGGCCTATCGCGACCAAGACCACATCGGCGCTGAGAGTGGCGGCTTTGCCGGAGGCGTCCTCGACGGCGACTTCGACGGTACCGTCTTTCTTGACAGTCGCCTTTTTCACCTTCGTCGAGAGCTGGAATTCGATGCCCTGTTTCTGCAGGACCCGTTGGAAGGCCTTCCCGACTTCGAGGTCCATGGCGGGGACGATGCGGTCGAGGGCTTCGAGCACCGTCACCTGGCTGCCCCAGCGCTGATAGACCGAGCCCAGTTCGAGGCCGATATAACCGCCGCCGATGACGATCATCTTCTGCGGAACCTTGGACAGCGCGAGGGCGCCGGTGGAATCGATGATGCTCTTGCCGTCGACGGTGACGTCCGGAATATTGATGGGGCTGCTGCCGGTCGCGATGAGGACGTGCTTCGCCTTAAGGATGGTTTCTTCTTTGTTTTGCCTCACGGTGACGCTGTGGTCGGCATTGAGCTGACCGCTGCCAAGGATATGGTCGATCTTGTTTTTCTTGAACAGCGACGCGACGCCGCCGGTGAGTTGGGCGACGACCTGATCCTTGCGTTCCATGCATTTCTTCAGATCGAGGGCGAGACCTTGGACTTGAACGCCATGGTCTTTCAACTTGTCCTTGGCTTGGGCGTAGAGTTCGGAGGATTCGAGCAGGGCCTTGCTGGGGATGCAGCCCACGTTGAGGCAGGTGACGCCGAGGGTCCGGTCTTTTTCGACGCAGGCGACCTTCATGCCGAGTTGGGCGGCGCGGATGGCGGCGACGTATCCGCCGGGACCCGCCCCGATGACGATCAAATCGTAGGAAATTTCAGAAGCCATGGAAAACCTTTGCTAGAGTGAGAGGTCTTTTTCGTTCAAGATTAAATCGAGTTTTTCGATGCCTTCCTTGACCTTGACCAGGAAGCTGACCGCCTCGCGGCCGTCGATGATCCGGTGATCGTAGGAAAGCGCGACGTACATCATCGGACGGATGACGATTTGCCCGTCCACCACCACCGCGCGGTCTTGGGTCTTGTGCAGGCCCAGGATTCCCGATTGCGGCATGTTGAGGATGGGCGTCGAGAGCATGGAGCCGAAGACGCCGCCGTTGCTGATGGTGAAGGTGCCGCCGGTCATCTCGGCGATGGACAGCTTTTTCTCTTTCGCGCGCTTGCCGAGTTCGTCGAGCTTCTTCTCGAATTCGACCACGCTGATCTTGTCGGCGTCGCGGATCACGGGGACGACGAGGCCCGACTCGGTGCTCACCGCCACGGAAAGATCGACGAAATCTCGGTAGATGATGTCCTCGCCCGTGAAAGTCGAATTCACCAACGGGAATTCCTTGAGGGCGCGCACGCAGGCTTTCGCGAAGAGACTGACCAGGCCGAGCCCGA
>JAIOPF010000257.1 GCA_021414045.1 Deltaproteobacteria bacterium
ATCTCGCTTCAAGTTTTCTAGTGCTTGGCGGATTGAAGCTGACGGGTTGGGCTAGCGGGTTGGCACATCAGCGCTTCGTGGGATCTGTCGCCGGGCAGCCCGCCAATCGCTTAGCGCATTCGCTTTTTCAGCAAGGGGGAATGTTCACCGGCATCCTGCTCGGACATTCGTTGGAACAATGGACGGGACTTCGCCGCCCCGTTGCTGGAGCCACCACCTTGGTGGATTCCCTCGCCATGCTGTTGCAGTTCAACGTCGCGGGCGGCCTGACGCGCCATGCCTTCGGCGAGCGGTTTCAGAATTGGGAGCGGCAATTGGATCTCTCCACCGAAAGACTTTCGCGTGGACCGAGACCTCCCATTTTCACCGGGTTAACCGGAGGAGGGTCGGTCTTAGCTCCCGCGGGCCTGGCCGCGATGGCGAGGCCTAGAGGTTCGACGCCGGAATCCCGCATCCCCGGGAATTTCGCCATGGCCTCGATGGCTGGCGATTTGGGCTCGGCCTCCCAACCAGAATCCTCTCTGGAACGAAGTCTCGAATATCCCCCGGAAATCGACCGCCAGTTGACGGATCTTGAAACTCAAATGCGGACGCCGAATTATTTGGAAGGAACTCGCGAAGAGCTTTTGGCGAAACGCCCTTCCATGCAAATTCTGGACACCGTTTGGTTCCATCAGGTGCAATCCGTTCTCGCCAGGATTCCTTTTGTCAAAGTCCGCATGTTGGATGCCACCGCTCTCGCGGAACCCTTGCAAGGCGTTGATTCTTCCACGGATCCCGAGCTGCTGCGTCGTTCCGTGGAGAAGCTGGGTCCGGAATACGGCCCAGCATCGCTCTCCAGACAGGTCATGGAAGTTCGTTTTGACCGAAGCAGACTGACCGAAGGATTCCTGAACTCGAACCAGCTGGAAAGCTGCCTGCTCAGTTTTTCCAATATGTCCGAGGCCCAAGAGCGCCTGTCGGGGCGCTTGCATTTCATAAGCATGGAAGGCGAGGAATTCGTGGGCCGCATTCCCTCGGTTTCGCTTTATGAAAAGATTTTGCAGGAGGCCTTCGGCGCGGAGGCCGCCCAAATCCATCCCGTGGAAGGGACCATCCCGCGCGATCAAGTCATGGCCCTCCGGGCGCGGCGAGTTTCTCCTTTGGGATTCTCCAGGCATCGTTTGATATTGGGAGACGTGGGGGAGTGGGTGTTTCCGTTTTCCTTCTCGTTTCATGACGGTTTTTTTCATACTGCCCTCGATTCCGCGGCGCGGGACGGGGTCGCGGCCTTTTCGGGAAGGATTTACCGGTGGCTCCAAGGTCAGAGCCCCGCGCCCAGGGGCGTCGAGCTGTTGCTGGACTCCTTATCCGATAACGAATTGGGCATTGCCTCGAACCTGACCACTTCGTCGCTCTTCGGCGAATTGCATTTTGCGCTGAATGAAGCCGCGGGACGACTGGGAGAAATCTCCGATTCCGCCGAAAGATCCGCGCGGGGAATCGAGATCCGCGATCTGGCCTTGGAGATGGTCCGCCTGATACGCGAAGAAAAGCCGGATGCCACTCAGTGGACCCAAGATCAGATCGAGGTCATGGGACAGATGGAAGCCTTGGCTTCCAGCGCCGCGACGAAAGTCGCGGATAGTTCTCCCATGGAAAGGGTTTCGGTGGAGCTGCCGGGGGATGCGCCGACTTTCGAATACCCAAGGGAGATCCAGGAAATTTGGGGGCGCTTGGAAGATCGTTTCAACGATCCTAATTATTATTCGGGCGACCGAAGTGCCTTGATGGAACGACGGCCTGCTTTCGACGATATCGAGCGGCTCTGGCAATTCCAGGCGGAGGATTATGCTCGGCGAATTCCCGGGGCGACCTGGGAGTGGGTGGACGCCGAGGCGATTCGTTATTTGCCGCCTTTTCTCGGAGGTGAGAACAACCCGGTTTTTTTGACCGAAGCCTTTAGCGTGATGGGGCCGCAAGCCGCCCCCGGCCATGCAGCTCGCCGAGTCCTGCGTATCGGGATGCCGATGGATTTTCTGAGTAGGGCTTATACGGTGAGGCCCAGTCCCATGCGTTATCTCATGGTGCCGCCTCCCCTGGTTGACACCGAAAGGCATTTTGGAAACCAATTGGGCCTGGTGGCAAGGGAAGGGGATCAGTTGAACCATTTCATCCCAGCCCTAGGTTTACTGCGTGGTTTTTACCAAAGGGCGCATGGCTCGAATTCGGTGGATTTTTTTCCGGTTCCGGGGATTGCCTCACGTGGAAATACCGCCATGCTTAGGTCGCGACGTCTAACCCCCGTTGGTTTCGCGCACGGCCTCACTTATCTCGCTGACCTTGAATACGATGTTCACCCCTTCACCTTCACCGCCCACGATGCTTTCTTTCATGGCGGAAGGGACGCTTCTTTGCCGGACCCGCTGCCCGAATTGGCCGGGGCCTACCATCTGGACTTGCAACGACGGCTTTCGGCACATCCGGCTAGCGAGAGAATCCTGGACGCGCTCTCGGATTTGGAGTTCGATTCCCAGGGCGTTGATACCCATTGGCGATTTTATCGGCTTTTCATGGCCGCTCTTGAAAAGAGCTTATTGCAAAACGAATCCATCCCGGGTCTTCATGGCGTCGCGGATCAATTGCGGGATTTCGCCATCTCGGAATACCGCCGTCACCCCCAAATGGCGGGGAACGAAAAATATCTCATCTCGGCACTTCAAAAATTCAAAAGCAGGTTGTGAGCAAGATGTCCCTCGAGATTCAAGGTTGGGCTAGGTTTTTTCGAGGGGGTTCTCCCGGCGAAGGCGAGGAATGGCAATCCCTGCGTCGAGAACGGGACCCTGAGTTTTTCTTCGAAAACCTCCTGCAATATGGCGGGCGAATGGAAAGGCAGGGGGATTTGGCCCGAGCCGCGGAGGTTTACCAAGAGCTGACCCATATCCCGGGAGAGGGGGTCATCGAAACTTCGATGAGAACGCGGGCCAGCCGCCGCTTGGACGCGATTGCCGGGCGCGGGGGCTGGGCGCCCCGAGCCGAATTTTTGATGAGCCGCCTGGCTGGCCAAGCCGCGGATCCCTCAACTCTATTAGCCATGGGCGTCGCCGGCGCCGTCTATCGCATGACGCGATTGATGACGCTTTCGCGCCTCGCGGCCGCGCCGGGCGCGAACTTGTGGACCCGAGGCGTCGGTGCCCGAGTTTTAGCCGGCCTTACCGGCGTCGCCCTCGAGGCCCCGGCTTTCGCGTTGACGGGCAGGCTTGGCGCCGAGGCCATGGGGATTGGCCAAGATTGGAGTACTCGCGGACTAGTCAGGGATTTGGCTTCGAATTATCTCGTGCTTGGGGGCATGAGATTGGCGGGTCTGGGGACGGCTACCGCGTTTCGCCGTCTGGCCGGGACTCAGGGGGCGATTCAGGGGCGATTCGCGCGACAAGCCTCGGAAGTTTTGTTTCAACAAGGAGGGCTGCTCGGCGGCATTCTGCTCGGGCATTCTCTCGAGCGATGGGCGGGATTGCGCCGGCCGGGTGAAGGCGAAACGACCCTGGTCGATTCACTCGCCATGCTTTTACAGTTCCACGTCGCCGGAAGATTCACCCAGCGGGCATTTGGCGAGGGCTTTTCCTCTTGGGAAAGGAGTCTCGAGAGGCGCGGCGAGACCCTGTCGGCGTCCTCCCTGATTTCGGGTCCACCAAACGCCAGTCCTTGGGGCGAGAGTTTTTTGCGACCGGCTTTTGCCGCCGCCAGTCTCGAAACGGAAGGCCCGATGCTTTCGAGGCCGGTATTGATGACGATGCGTCCGAATTCTCCGGGAGGTGGAGGCGTTGGCGAGAGTTCCCTTCGGGTTCAGGATTTGATCCGAAAGGAATTGCAGGCGCGGGTGCGAGAACTCCAAGTGCGCATGGCCGAAGACCCTTCCAGCGTCAAGTCGGCACTATGGCGGGAAGAGTCCGCATGGTTGTCCGAAACCAAGTTGGACGATGTTCAGGTATTTTTTCAAAACTTGCTGCGGTTGCGTTCCTTCTACGCCCGAAACATGCGGGGCACGGGTATTGAAGGCCTCCAATGGCTGGGCGAGGCGCAGAAGCGTCTATTTGTCTCCGTTCGCGAACGCGAGCTCTACTCGCAATTTTTGGTGCCGACCTCGAGCGGAGTTCCGCGTTTCGATTTTCCGATGGGAATGGAAGCCCCGTCCACCTTGTCGGAAATCGCCGGGGCGGGAAACGTCCTGTTCGAGACCAATGTTCGCACCGTCGCCCAGCATCAAAATCTCCATTACATGCGGATTTCCGACCTTCTCGTCGTCCAAGAAGTTGTCTCCGAGAGCAAGCTCGCGGAATACCGGGTTCAGGTTCTCGCGGGCAAGAATTTCAAGCAATACGTTCAGATCACCTTCGATCCGAGAAAAGGGCGATATCAATTGTTGGATGGACATCATCGCACCCTGGCGGCCCATTTGGAGGGGCAGTCCTATATCTTGGGGGCGGTCCAGCAGGGTTTCGTGAATGCGTCGAAAGGGCACCCGGTTTCCGAGATACGCCGGGTGAGCCGGGAAGAGTATGAGCGTGTCGCCGCCCTCAACCAGTTCGGCGCCGGCATGTCCGAGTCCATGTACTTGGAGAGTTTCCATGAAACGGGTGAGTCCCCTCCCGCCGGGGGAGGCGGTCTCTTGGACGGCCAAGCTCGCAGGCCTTGGAGCGAAGTCCTCCGAAGGATGTTCTCCCGGCGTTAAAAGCCCGTGAGGATTTCACCGTCAATCATGGAGAAGCAAACGCGGTCGGCACGAAAGAGGGATTCTTCGGCGCTTCCAGTTTGGGAGACCGCGATCAAGTCGGCTTTTTTTCCGGCTTCGAGCGATCCGATCGAAGCCCCCATTTTTAGCGCTTTTGCCCCGCCTTCCGTCGCCATCGCGAAGATCTCTCCACGGTCCAATCCTGGAAACTTTCGGCTCGTCTCCCGCAAAACTTCCAGCATCGAAAGCGTCTTGGCGCTGGCGAGGCTGTCGGTGCCAAGCGCGACGTTGACGCCGGCGGTTCGGTAGTCCTTCATGGGAAAATCTCGGTGTTCGAAATAGGCGTGGGAAAAGGGGCAGTGCACGACGCCGATGCCTCGCTCGGCCATCAGGCGAATTTCCGCTTGCTCAAGATAATTTCCGTGAATGGCCAGAATTCGGCCGTCGAGCAGGCCCTCCGCTTCCAGTTCCAGGATGGGGCTAGGCGCGGATCGGACGATGGCTTCGCCTCGGCTCGCGATGAGGTCGTGCATGGTTCCGGATGCCTCGGCGAAATATCGCCGCTCGGGTTCGCTCTCCGCGAGATGGATGGAATGGACGGATGCGGGCTCTTTCAATACTTTTCGGAGGATTTCCGGCGCCAAGGCATGGACGGAGTGCGGGCTGGGAATGACTTCGAAGCGCGAGGGAGTCGAACGGCATTCTTCCCGAAGGACTTTGGCGGCACGATACATATCGGCGGCGACTTCGGGGACCACGCCCAGGACCTCGACGAAAATCCTTCCGCGAAGCGGGGAGAGCAGGAGAGACTCCGGATTGCTTCCGGGGCTCAGGTGGTCGCCTATCGTCGTCGTTCCTCCGCGCAAGGTACGCAGGATGCCTTCATGCATGGCCAAGTCTTGGCCCTGAGGTTCGAGGCCTTGCTTCGCCTTCAGGACTTCGCGTATCCAATCGACGAAGTCGCCGCGATAATTCAAACCTTCCAGGGCGGTCAATTCGAGGTGGGCGTGGGCGTTGACCAGCCCCGGCATGACCAGCCGGTCACGCCCGTCGATCACCGCAGCGCC
>JAIOPF010000258.1 GCA_021414045.1 Deltaproteobacteria bacterium
TTTCCCGTCGGTGGACCAGGCGATGTCGTATTGGGAGTCGAAAAGGTGAGCCGGATGATAGGCCGAAACCGGCTCTAAGATCGAAGACGCGGCGACAGTGGCGGGAGCCAGGTTAGGGAGATTCAAAGTTATCGGTGGGACCTGGCCTTGCAAGATGGTTTGGTAATCCGGAACTGCGGGATAAAATAATAATTTTTTCAAGGGCAGGGTTTTGAGTCCCGCCTCGCCAGGGGCCTCGATTTTGACGAAGAGAGATTTGATCTGAATCGCCTTACCGCCGCTCAGTTGCAAGAGCTGGTTCCCGTTGGGATCACTTGCCACTTTGCCCCGGCTCTGCGCCGCGCTGGTGTTGCCGTTGATATAGACGCGAAGCTCCTGGTTGCCCTTGGGATTCTCTCCGGCCGCGAGAATTTGAAGGTAAGCGGCGGAAATCGGATTTTCAAATTGCAGATAGATGCCGTCGTCAACGCCGGAATCCGCGGCGCCGGGCACCCAAGTTCCCTGGCACTTGGGGTCGAGCAAGCAGGTGATGGGGGCGGATCCCGGAGCGCTGCTGGTGGCCGCCGCGGCGAGGACGGTCGCGGAAGTCTGCGCGTGGGCGGACAGGGGAAGCAAGGAAAGCAAGACGGCTAAGGTCGAGAGGGTTTTCATTGGGCCTCCTGAAGGGTGTACTGACACTTCGCGAAATTCTTGAATAAAGTCTCGGTATGCAGGCGGTTTCCGGCGGCGTCGCGGACTTCGCGCAGGATGGTGTTCCTACGGTACAGGCCGTCGGCTTCGGAAATGAAAGCATGGTCGCTTTCGCTGATGAAATAATGGCGTTCCGGCGGGGAGGCGCTGAAAATCCGCGCGACCAAGTCTTCATCGGTCAAATGCAGACGAAATTGATAGCGGCATCGAGAGTCGTTTTTGAAACGCAAATCCTTGAAGTTGTAGACGATGCTGGCGCCGGTACCGAAGGGAACGCGACGGTGATCGTCGGGAAAGATGTCGAGGCTGTGATGGTGGCGCTCGACCACGCGGAGTTCGGCGTGAAGGGCTAGCCACAGCAGGGCGTTGGCGAGTTGACAGAGTCCGCCGCCGACGCCGCGGGAGGGACGGCCGCGGTCGAGCACCAAGCCCTCGAGGTATCCCCGGGCGGAGGTGGGCGGCCCGACCAGGCGCCAGAGGGAGAAAACCTTGCCCGGCGAAACCAGCAATCCGTCCAATTTCGCGATGGCCAATTCGAGATTGCGGCGCTTGTTTTCAAACAACTCGGGATCGACACCGCTTAAGCGCCGGTAGATGGGAAGGCGATGTTCCTTGATCAAATGGGGCAGGTTTTGCGTCGATTTTGCCGTCGCGAAATGCGAGCGGTTCATGGAATTTTGCAATCCCCGCAGTCGGCGCCGCAGGGAAAAGGACAGCCAGCGTCGCGCGGATTCAAGGTTTTTTCGCATCGATCGCCTCGATGATAGGGTATTTTTTCGCGCTGGGGAGCTGGTAATGCCACCACTCGGTGGGCAAGGGTGCCAGCCCCACGGTCGCCATGAGTTCTATCAAGAGATCCCGGTTGCCGCAGAGGGACCCCTGCTCGGGCTTGCAGGGAGATTTCGGTCCCGCGAAGCTCGTAAAATCGTCGAAGGCCGTCGGCATTTCCACCAGGGTTCCATCTTCCTTGGCGAGGCTGACGTCGACGGCGATGCCGCGGTTATGATTCGAGCCGGACTTGGGGTTGGCGACGTAACGGCTGTCGGGGACGAGTTTCCACATCGCCTGTTGGACGGCGAGAGGGCGGTAACAATCCCATAAGACCAGTTTCAATTTCTTTTCGGCGAGCTTTGGGGCCAAGGCTTGCAGCTTCGCCGCGAGATCGGGATGCACGTAACACTGATGGAGGTTGAAGTCGGCGTAGACGTTTTTCTTAAGGAAATTGTGGTCGCTGTCGTATTGTAGGGAGAGGAGAAAGTTAGGGCCTTCCAATACGACGAGCGAACTGGGGGCGGCATGAGCGGGAAGACAATGGGAATGGAAGGCCGATAGAAAGAGGAGTGTGAGCAGGGCTCTTCGCATCTTGTGGAAAACGCTTTCAAAAAAGCAGGGGCTCAACCAATTGAGCCCCTGCGTTCGAAATTCCAAAAAAACTAGAACTCGATGAAGATCGTCGAGCGCACCGCATAAGCCGGCGAGGCCTTGTCGAACTGGATGGCGTTGATGGGATTGCCGTCCAGGACTCCGTTGGCGAAGTCGTCGTTCTTGATGTTGAAGACGCCGCCGGGGACAAAGACGCCGCCGGTGATGTTCCAGATCAGGTGCTCGAAGAACTTCGCTTCCATGATCAAATCGGTTTCAACGCCGTACCAGCTGCTGTTGTTCACGACCCGAGGCAGGGTCGGGATGCCGGTGATTTCCGCGAAATCGATGTCGAGGACTCGAGAAGGCGCCCAGGCGGTCAAGACGTGGATGCCGGCCTTGAAGTACTGAGCCTGAGGAATGGCATTCGAGATGTCGAAACGATGCATGTAAGTGCCGCCGACATAGATCGCGTTATTGACGCGATTGGAAGTGATCGGCAGGTTGCCGAGCTTGGTTTCGCCGTTGACCTGAATGGCCGGCGAGGTGCCCAAGGGCATGTTGAACATCATCAAGGCGACTTGGTAGTCGGGGCGGAAACCGAATTGGGTGATGCGGCTGGACAGCGGCGAAGAGTCGCCGGTCGCGATACCGGACATGAATTTCCACTCGCCGCCGAAATCGTATTTGCCTTCCACTTCGAGGGCGCCCAAGTGGACCTGCAAGTCGTTGGATCCGTCCAGGCAGACGGGGTTAGGCAGCGGGTTGGTGAAGCCGGCCGGAACCGAGATGGCGTTGATGCAGACATCGGAGCCGATCTTTCCGCCCAAGAAGACGTATTCGGCGGCGACCCGGTAGGGACCCTTTTCATATTTGCCGTAAAGGTCGAAGAAGAAAGAGCGGGTATTTCCGTCGACGGCGCCGTCGGTGAGCTGGCCGTTGGCGTTGAGCGCGCCGTTAGGGATGCGCAGTCCGGTTCCTTCGCGGAGACGGACGCCGGAGTAGGTGCCGATTTCCCAATCTGGGCGCTTATAAACCAAGGCGGCGGTCAGCTGATAGGTGCCGTTGCTGACGGTTCCGATGGGGGTCTCGAGCAGGCCAATGCTGGGATCTTGTTGGTCGTTGAAGACGAAGTCGGCCAAGAAAGCGAAGGCCAAGCTGCTGGAGTCGGCGAAATCGTATTTGCCCAAGTAGAGGAAGCGGTCGAAGGTGTCGCCGAA
>JAIOPF010000259.1 GCA_021414045.1 Deltaproteobacteria bacterium
CAGCTCCAGCGTCCTCAGGAGATTGTCGTGAAATTTCGGCTCCAATCCGGCAGCGACGATGCGTTTTCGGTCTCGACTGAAATAAATTCGGTATCTCGCGAGAGACCCCGTGAGCAAGGTCAGGAGCCCCGAGGCCGTTTCTTGGCGCAAGTACTCCCAAAGATGCTCGAGACTTTCGACCACCGAAACCTCGAGGCGTTGCGGCGCCGGATTTTGCAGGCGCCGAATCCACGCGGCCAGGATTTGGAAAGCGGCGTAGAGCCCGCCCATCACGTCGGCGATCTGCAGGCTGGGGATTTCACGGGAATCGTCGTCGTAAAGCAGTCCGTAAAATCCCGAATCGACCAGAAAGTTCAAATCGTGGCCGCCTTGAAGGTAGCGCGGATCGCTGGGGGGATATCCGACGAGACTCACGTAAATCAGATCGGGACGAAATTGAATGGCCTCTTGGAAGCTCAACCCTAGCCGATCCATCGCGCCGGGACGGAAGCCCTCGAGCAAAATGGGAGATTTCCGGAGCAATTCCCGCGCCTGATCCTTGCCCGCCTCGGATTTCATGTCGAGAGGCCAAAACTTCTTGCCCTCACGAAGCGCCTCGAATGGACTGTATTCACCCAGCAAAGCATCTCCGGTGGGCGGAACCACGCAGTGGATCTCCGCTCCCATCTGCATGAGCAGCCGCGTCGCGAAGGGACCCGGCAGCAGCCGGGAAAAATCCAGCACCGAGATTCCGGAAAAAATTTGCGGCAGCCGCAGAGCCATTACAGGGTTTTGCTCGATTCAATTTTCACCGTTTTTGCTTCTTGGAGGTAGGCCTTTTCTTGCCCGTGTTGGAAGCGCCACGGAAAGACCTGACGGACCACCAAGAGATAAGACCCCTTCGGCATTTTATTATACGGCAACAGGAAGCCGATAAAGCTCGAACCGCTCTCACCTTCGGGGGGATCCGAGCGACCGGTTTCGTCGATGATACGCAGGCTAGGTTCCAGGCCGAGTTGCATCAGCTTGGGATCGTTTTGGATCCCGACGACCAAGGAGCCCACCGGTCCGCTCAACGCCCACCAAGTAGCGACGCCCTGGGATAAATTTTCCTCAGCGGGACTCAAGACTCCGTCCAAAACCATCGGCGACTCCCCGAGGCTGCTGTATATCGAGCTGCCGTAAACCGCCCTCGAAAAATCGTAGCCGCTTAAGCCTTGGGTTTTTTCTTCCAGGAACTTCGGCCCGTCGATGGGGTTATTGACTCGCGTGGGAACTTCCACCCAGTTGGGGTAGAACATGAAATCCGTCGAAGACTTGGGAATGACGTTGATCGGCCCAAGCTTCTTCGTCGCGACCACCCGACGAATGACGCGGATCGGTCCGACCCGATAACCCGCGAACTTCGCATCGACGTCGCTTTCGTTGATCTTGAAATCGAAGAAATTCTTGATGGCCAAATTAAAGCGAACCTTGAAACGGTCGAGGATGTCGACAGGCCTGCTCCCATTGCGCAGGATAAGTTCGTCCTGGACCAAGGCCGAGCGCTGGTTGAAACCGATGTCGTAAAACCCCGTGGCGACGCGGTCTTGCGCGCTGTCAACCTTGACGTAGGACTTCGTGGATTTGGGAGCGGGGTTTTCCTCGGCGATCAAGTAGACGAATTTTCCGCTGGTAGTGATTTCAGCCTTGGACTTTCCCGCAGGGAGTTTATCGGCCTTAAGCGCTACACCGACGTCGTCCATATGGAAAAGCAAGACGTCTTGGGGAGCTAGATTGCCCGTGCCCGCGCCATCGGAATCCAGCAACCAAACGCCGTTGGCGTTCTTTTGGTCGATTTGGAAGGGAATGGCACGCAGCGTCGCTCCGTCGGAAGAGGCGTATAGCCTCAAGGACGAAACGGGTTGCCCCAAAAGGGAGGGCAAAGCTTTGCCCTCGACTTCGAGAACGGTGACCGCGCGAGCGCTAAAGCTAAATAATAAAAGGAAAAGGAATAGGCTGAAATAAGTGCCGTATTGTTGGAAAGATTGCTTTTTCATCGTGGAGTTCAAGGCCTTCTCTTACTCTCCCTCGAATCACGATTCGTTTAAATCATTCGTCTTTTAGGGTGGATACACCGAAAAGCCGGCGCCTGCCACCATTAAAATAATTTCTCCCTTGGCTGATACGGATTCCTTTTCGAAAACTCCTCGATCAAGTTGCGGCTTTCTTCGTCGAGCTTGGGGGGAAGCTCGATCTGGACGACGACGTACTGGTCGCCCGTACCGGACCCGTCCCGGTGCGGGACCCCTTTCCCCTTCAAGCGAAATTTTTGGCCGCCCTGAGTGCCGGCGGGGATCTTCATCTTGAGCTTGGAACCATCCACCGTGGGGACCTCGATGGTCGCTCCGTTCACGGCCTCGCCCAAGGCCACTGGAACCTGCAGGAGGATGTCGTCATCTTCGCGGGTGAAATACGGATGAGGTCGAACTTTAATCTCGATGTAAAGGTCGCCGGCGGGCCCTTGATTGGACGAAGGTTCCCCCTTGCCGGCCAAGCGAATCTTCGACCCCGTCTTCACGCCGGGGGGAATCTTCACGTTGATCTTTTCCATCTTGCCGCCGGCATCCAGGCTAATCTTGGTCGTGGTGCCACGGACGGAATCCAAAAAATCAATTTCCATCGAATAGGTGCGATCGGCCCCCCGGATCGGAGCAGCCCTACCCTTGCCGCCGCCGAAAGTTTTTCCACCACCACGGCCCGGCTGCTTGACGCCGCCCATGCCGAAAAGGTCGCCAAAAATATCTCCCAAATCGTTGAACTCGTATTGGACGTTTTCTCCCCCGGGACCGGTGAAGGTCGAATTTTCGAAACCACCGCCAGGACGCCCGCGGTAGGTGTAAGAGTCGGCGTTGGGACGAAAGCCGCCCCCACCCATGCCGCCGTACTTGCGCATCATGTCGTACTCTTCGCGTTTTTTCTTGTCGCTTAGGGTGTCGTAGGCGGCGGAGATGTCCTTGAACTTGTCCTCCGAGCCTTTATCCCCCTTGTTGACGTCGGGATGGTGCTGCTTGGCGAGCTTGCGGTAAGCTTTCTTGATTTCGTCATCCCCCGCGGTGGAGGAGACGCCCAGAATTTGGTAATAGTCTTTTTCGGCCATAGGCCCTTCTTACATATAATGACTAATTCACGCGACGCAAGCGGCTGACGAAAAATCCGTCCCCTGGAGATGGACCAGGAATCCATGTCCGCGACTCGATTTCGATAATATTTTGATGGGAGGCGAGGACGCTCTCGATGACCCGCCTTCCCTCCTCGTGTTCCAGGGAACACACAGCGTATACCAGGCGCCCGCCGACTTTCAGGAAAGGCAGCCATTCCTCCAGAATTTCTCGTTGCTGCTCCGCCAGTCGCGCCAAATCCTTCTCCTGCAAGCGCCAGCGAATCTCGGGTTTCCGGCCCAAAGTCCCCGTACCGGAGCAAGGCGCATCGATCAAAATCCAATCGAAGCTCAAATCGCGGCGCACCGCCCCTTTGGCCGAAGGCAATACCCTCGGCGCCGCCAATCCCAGGCGCTCGAAATTTCGCGGCAGCTCGTCCAAGCGGTTGGTCGCGGGTTCATGCACCCAGATTCCCTCGCTGCCGCCCAAGGACTCGGCGATCGCGGCCGTTTTCCCACCATGACCCGCGCAGGCATCCAGGCCCTTCTCTCCCTTGCGCGCCTGAACCGCTTCCGCGACGCGATAAGAATGGGGGTCTTGAATGGAGATGGAGCCGTTCTCCAGCAGAGGTCCCAAGGCTTGGAGGTCGTAGTGCTTCAATAGCAAAATAGGAGTGCCAGACACCCTCTCCGGCTCTTGCCCAGCCACCTTGAGGCTATCGACCACCTGATCGACCGAATACCGATGAAGGTTCACCCTAAGCCCCACCGGCGGGATGGCCTGGAAGTAGTCGAGGATGCCCGAAACCTGCGCCGGCGAGTAGTTCGCCTTCCATCGCTTGGCCATCCAATCCGGAAAGGCCCCCTCTTCAGGGATCTTGCGTGCCTTCAGCAGGGAATCCCTATCGGCGATGAGTTTGCGCAGCACAGCATTGACCATCCGCGAGGGAGGAACGCCGAAGAGGCCTTTTGCCAGCTCCACGCTCTCGTTCACCAGGGCATGGTCGGGAATTTTCTCGAGGGAAAGGCACTGGTAAGCGGCAAGGCGCAAGAGGTGACGCAGGCCTGGTGGGGTTTTCGCGGCGGAGACGTAACGCGAGACGACTTGGTCGAGATAGGCCTTCTCGCGCAAAACCCCGTAGACGAGCTGGGTGCAGAGCGAACGATCCCGTTCGTCCAGACGGTGGCGCGAGAGCAAGGCGTCGAGCCGCTCCGAGGCGAAACCCCTTCCGCTCAAGACTTCACGGGTGATTTGGAGGGCCAAGGCGCGGGCGCCGGGCGGACTTTTCGTTTTCATGAGGAGCAAACCCTTGTCACTGCGATTTGGGCGGTTTAGAGCGGATTCCATGGCGAAGGGCAAGAAAGGAAATCGCGTTCTCCGCGGCATCGGTTTATTCCTCGCCGTCCTCTTGGCGATCGAGGCCTTTGTCTTGGTCTCGGGGATGGTCGAGAATTCCTTGCTCGTGAGCCGAAATCCTAGCTCGACCGCCTTTACCCGACGTTACTCCTGGGAAAGCGGCCAGCCTGTTCGCTTCGATTGGCGCGAACTCCGGCAAATTTCCGACTCGCTAAAACGGGCCGTCTTGGTTTCGGAGGACGACGCCTTTTTCGAGCACGAGGGGGTGGATTTCAAGGAACTGGAGGCCAGTTGGGAGATCAACCAAAAGAAACACAAGGTCGCTCGCGGCGGCTCGACCATCAGCATGCAGTTGGTGAAGAACCTCTATTTCTCCCCCGCCAAGAACTTCCTGAGGAAGGCCAATGAAATCCTGCTCACCCTCGATCTCGAAAGGCGTCTGAGCAAGGATCGCATCCTGGAGATCTATCTCAACGTCATCGAATGGGGCCCCGGAATTTACGGCGCCGAGAACGCCAGCCGGTATTACTTCCATAAGGATGCGGCCAGCCTCACCGCGAAGGAGTCGGCCTATTTGGCCGCCATCCTGCCGAATCCGGCCTACCTCACGACCAAGAACACGAAGCGGGCCTTGCGACGTCAGAGCATTTTGTTGAGGAGAATGTCGGGAAGAACGCTGCCGCCCGAGGTGAAATAGCCTATTTGGTCGCCACCATCACCGAGGCTGGATACTGCACGGCCAGCGCGGCGACCTTCTTGAAACCCACGAAACTCAGCCAACGCTTGAGCTCCTTCGCGGTGAAAACGTCCCCCTGCTCGCTATACAGCAGCATCACCATGGCGAAAAGCAGCGGAATCTCGGGTCCCGTCCGCAGGTCGTTGGCGATGAATTCGGCGATCAAGAGCTTGCCTCCCGGCTTCAAGGCGTCGAAGCATTTTTTGAGGAGTTTGCGGGTCCCCGCCTCGCCTTCCATGTGGCAGATATGGCCGAGGATAATGATGTCATAGCCTTCGTGCTCGAAGGGAACCTGATTGTAATCTCCGTCCCGAAACTCATATTGCTTCTGCAGGCGAAATCGCTGCGCGTAACTTTGCGCGACTTCCAAGACTTCGGGGTAGTCGATGGCGACGACCCTGGAGGACGAATCCGCCAGCGCGAAGGCCAAGGACCAAGCGGCCGAACCGGCCCCAACGTCGAGAATCTTTTGCGCCTTGAGGGTCTTGCCCACGCCCAGTTTCTTGCAGAGTGCCAAGCTCGATCCATAAGAGACTGGAAAAATTCGCTTCACCAACTCTTGAAAGAAGGCCTTTTTGTCTTGGGGCGTTCCCGATTTCATCATTGGCTTGCCGAGACGCAGGGCCTCGGTGAGGCTGGTCCATCCCTGGCGGCTGAAATCATCGAATTGCAGGGCTGCACCGAGGAAATTGGATTCGCCTCGCACCAAAAAGGCCTTGGCTTCGGGCTCGAGCTTGTAAAGTCCACGCGTCTTGCCGAGCAACCTCATGCCGACAAGGCCGTCGAGCAGCATGCGCGTCGAGCGCAAGGGCAGGCCCGTCGCGCGCGCGACCTTTTCGACGGTGCAGTTGCCCGCATGAACGCTGGTGAAAACGTCCAAATCCACGGCGGTGGCCAAAACCTGGGTTCTAACGAAACCCCAATGGATGTTTTGGATGAGCTCGGGCTGTATTTCGAGTGATTTTTCCCTACCGGACATAATATCGGTCATTTTAAACATTGCCACCCGCCACGCAAAGAAATATTTTATGATTCTCAATACTTGGCGCTGCAGTGCGTAAAATGTAAAAAAGTTGACACCTTGAGCAAAAGACAGGTAAGGTCCGCCGATTTTTTAATATAACCGCGGCGTTCCATTTGGGAATTTTAAAATGGGACATCCTCGGGCCGGTAGCTCAGTTGGTAGAGCACCGCCCTTTTAAGGCGGGTGTCCTGGGTTCGAGTCCCAGCCGGCTCATATTGATAAATAGTCGGGCATACATTTGAGGGGGAGGCTCATCGGGCTTGGCCCGGTGAGGGGGCGACGCGAGCCCCTGAAATAACCTCGAGTCCCAGCCGGCTCATAGTAAAGTTTTAGTCCCCATCGTCTAGAGGCCTAGGACACCGCCCTTTCACGGCGGCAGCAGGGGTTCGAATCCCCTTGGGGACGCCTCTTCAAAGCCCTCGGAAGTTCCGAGGGCTTTTTCTTTTTTCAAAACACTTTCCAGCCATTGCCAGAAATACCTTGGAGTGGTATACCTTTATAAGGTATACGTTATTTCTTATGGCCATCCAGTCCTTTGTAGAGCCTTCGCTTGGAGAGTTTTTTGAATCTGAAAAGCTTCCTAAAAATGCTGGGTGGCAAGGAGTTAAGAAAATCGTGAGGCGCAAACTGGACATGCTGGATTATGCTCACAAGTTGGACGACTTAGCCTCGCCTCCAGGCAACAAGTTAGAAGCTTTAAAAGACGACCTTAATGGGCTGCATAGTATTCGTATCAACGACCAATGGAGAATCGTGTTTGAATGGACCGATCAAGGCCCATCCAAAGTTCGAGTAATAGACTACCATTGAGAATAAAGAGGCTTATATGGCTCGCATGAGAAGAAAACCCACTACCCCTGGAGAGATCTTGCAAGAGGAATATCTCCTCCCTTTGGAACTTACGCAAAAACAACTTGCGGACCATATTAAGTACGATGTCAAAGTCATCAACCGCTTAATCAATGGTCGAACCCGTTTAACGGCTCAGCTCGCCCTAAAGCTTGCGGCCGCATTGAATACCACCCCGGAATTCTGGCTCAACGCTCAAAAGGCCGTTGATATTTATGAGGCATCAAAAGACGCGGGTAAGTTACCTAAGGCTCTTATCGAAAACGGCCATCTCATTCACGCCTAGCCCCATCATGGGATTCAATCGCTTCGACTTTGACACTACTTGGCGCCTGCACTGTTATTGGCGCATGGGTAAAATCCAAAACCCATCTCCCTACTTATTAAAGAAAACCGCATTAGCATCGAGGGGCTTTTTTAGTTTTTCAAATTTTTCCAACCCATCAATTCACTCTTCATCAAGAATGGGGACGGAACTATTTCAACGCACCAACCGTCGCGGCGATAAAGAAAAGCAAAACGACGAGTTGGGCGATCTGAAACGGCGGCTCCGACTGGGTTGGGGCCATCATTCTCAAGCCAGGCCTCTTCAGAAAAAGCTGAACGACCAAGACGAAGCAGTTGAGATAGAGAGCCCGAACACCACGACCAGACCGGAGAGAATTCCAACCATACTAATCCCCACATGAACCAGGGTAAATGTCGACATTCCGGATAACATAGAACCTCCCTTCCCTTATCACTTCTGGGAAACCATCTTTTATCACGAGTCAAAAATTTGTCGTAATTTCGGCATTTTGGAAGACCTTGGGCAAAGGCCAAATAGCCAAGGCACTGTAATCATTATCCTAATATATTTTGGCACGAACCCTGCATTTACATCAGGCAATAGTATTCATTTAGGGTTCGGGTATTCTATGGGATTTCCCAGGTGGGGTGGGAAAAAGATCGCATGGATAAGGGTGGAGGGCTCTCTGATACGTCAGGGCCCCCTATCCTTAGCTTCTTATTTCGCCGCCAACGCACAATCTTTCTCCGATCGCATCACCAAGCTGGGCATGATCGCCTTCTCGGGTCCTTTGTGCCGATTGTTGGGCCAAAAGGATCGCAGCTCCCAGAGTAGAATGGCCTACTTCTCCCTTCGTGACATGAGCGAAGACAGAATTTTTGTCCTCGGGAAGGAATATTTTGAAAACATCCTCTCCGACGCCATCCTTCCCGGCGGCCGCGGGTTAGTCGAAAGGCTGCACCGCGAGGGATATGAGATCGTATTGTATAGCGATGGCTTGTCCCACGCTCTCGAGTATTTGCCATCCCAATTCAAAAACATCTCCCAGCTTTACTGCAACTCGCTGGAATTTTCCCAAGGGATGGC
>JAIOPF010000330.1 GCA_021414045.1 Deltaproteobacteria bacterium
TAAACTGACATGTCAGTCTGATTTTGACTTGTTTTTTCTACAGAATTCCTCTACCAGAGAACATCCTTTTCCGGATCTCTCACATGAGGAATCGAGCATGCAAAACTCGCCGACGCGCCTTTTTCCACCGCCCCTTCCTCCCCAATCGGGAGACGAGGAAAGCCTCGACGTCTGGGGCTTTCGGGACACGAAATTCGAAATCTTGAACAACGGCAGCGTTCGACTGAGCGGATCCCGCTATTCGCTTTGCGGGCAAGAACTTCCCTCCCTGCTTCCCTGGGTCAGCGAAGTCATGAAGGTCTCGGTTCGCGCCGACGACCAAAATCCGCCGGCCTATCCGACGGCGATTCCCGAGCCGGTTTCCCATCCGAATTTCATGGCCGAAGTGGTGAAAATTCTCCAAGCCGACCAAATCAGCCAAGATCCGAAGCTGCGACTGCGTCATGGCCACGGTCACACCCAAGAAGAAATGTTCGCGATCAAATACGGCAAGATGGCACGCATCCCCGATCTGGTGGTCTATCCTAGCGAAGAAGAGCAAGTCTCTTCCCTAGTCGAAGCCGCGATTCGACATGACGTCTGCCTGATCCCTTTCGGTGGCGGAACCTCGGTCACCGAAGCCCTGCGCTGCCCCGAGAACGAGGGACGCTTCATCGTCTCGGTGGACATGCGCCGCATGAACCGCATCCTCTGGATAGACCCGGTCAACCGCATGGCCTGCATCCAAGCCGGCGCCGTCGGACGCCACATCTTCGAGCAGCTGAAGCAATACGGTTTCACGCTCGGGCACGAACCCGACTCGGTGGAATTCTCCACCCTCGGAGGCTGGATCGCGACGAACGCCAGCGGCATGAAGAAAAACCGCTACGGCAACATCGAGGACATCGTCCTCGACATGAACGTCGTCACCGCCGCCGGCAAGCTCGAGCGCTCCTCGGTGGCCCCGCGAGAATCCGCGGGCAGCGACCCGCGACTTTGGCTCTTCGGATCCGAGGGCAACCTGGGCATCATCACCTCGGCGATCGTGAAGCTCTTCCCGCTGCCGGAAGTGCAGCGTTACGGATCGGTGATCTTCCCCACTTTCAAGGATGGGGTCGCCTTTCTCTACGATCTGACGCAAAACGGAGCCGTACCCGCCAGCATCCGCCTCGTCGACAACCTGCAGTTTCAGTTCGGATTGGCGCTCAAGTCCAAGTCGACGGGGCTCAAGGCGCTGAAAAGCAAGATCGAGAAATTCTTCGTCATCAACCTGAAGGGCTTCGACCCGCAAAAAATGGTCGCCTGCACCATCGTCTTCGAAGGCAGCCGGGCCGAGGTCGCCACCCAGGAAAAGGCGGTTTACGGTTTGGCGAAAAAGCACAAGGGAATGAAAGCGGGCGCGGAGAACGGCATCCGCGGCTACCAGCTGACCTTCGGCATCGCCTACATCCGAGACTTCGTCATGAAGCATTACTTTCTCGCGGAATCCTTCGAGACCTCGGTGCCCTGGAGTCAGGCCGAATCCCTCTGCGAGAACGTCAAGGCCCGCCTCGCCGCGGAGTACGAAAAACGCGGCCTGCCGGGAAAGCCCTTCCTCACCTGCCGCGTCACCCAAGTTTACGAGACCGGCGTCTGCGTCTATTTTTATTTCGGCTATTACTACAAGGGCGTGGAACACCCTTCCGAGCTCTACGCCGAGCTCGAAGTCATCGCGCGCGAGGAGATCCTGCGCAACGGCGGCTCGCTCTCGCACCATCATGGCATCGGCAAGCTGAGGCAGCGCTTCCTGCCCGAGATCAAGTCCCCCGCCATGCTCGAGTGGATAGGCCAGGCCAAAAGAGCCTTGGATCCCAGCAATACCTTCGGCAGCGGCAACCAGAGCATCGCCGAGACTTCCAAAACCATCAAAGCGGTGGGAGGTGAAAAATGAGAACGGAAGGCCGTGGCAATCGAGTCTTGATCACCGGCGTCACCGGTTTCGTCGGCAAGGTCGTCCTGGAAGAAATCCTACGCCGCTCGGAAGAATTCGACCTCGACCGGGTTTACGTGCTGATCCGTCCTGGAAAGAAGGGACATTCCCCGCAAGAGCGCTTTCATCAGGAAGTCGCCACCTCGCCGTGTTTTTCCCTGCTCCCGGCCGGATGGGAGAGCCGAATCACCGTCGTCGCCGGGGAACTGAGCGAAACCCATTGCGGCTTGAGCGTCTCCGACCGCGAGGAGCTCGCTGGGCAACTCACGCATTTGATCAACTGCGCCGCTTCCGTCGAATTCGACCTGCCCCTGGCGGTAGCCGCCAAGGCCAACATCACGAGCAGCTTGAACGTCCTCGAGCTCGCCAAGTCTTGCAAAACGCTGCAACGTTTCGTCAACGTGTCGACGGCCTACGTCACTCCTCACCGCGGCGACTCGGTGCCGGTGCCCGAAGCCCCCGTCCCGCTGCCACGTTCGGCGCGGGAAATCTACCAGACCATCCTGAGCGGACGCTTCGACACGAAAGCCTTGCTGAAAGAAACAGGACACCCCAATACCTACACCTACACCAAGTGCCTCTCCGAGCACCTCCTGCTCGAAAATCGCGGCAAGGTGTCGATGACCATCGTGAGACCCAGCATCGTTTCGGCCTGCTGGAAATACCCCTTTCCCGGCTGGATCGACAGCCGTGCCGCCTTCGCGGGCTTCGTCTCGCTGATCGGATCGGGCTACCTGCAAGCCGTGGTCGTGCGCGAGGCCACCTTGCTCGACATCGTGCCCTGCGACGTGGTCGCCGACCGCATCCTCCGCTGCGCCTTCGAACGCGTCGAGGCGGACCCGGAAACGCCGCAAATCCGGCACGCGGTGGCCGGGCCGACGCGCAGCTGCTCGGTACGCGAGAATAGCGATATCATCGAAGCCTTCTTCCGACGTTATCCCGTCGACCGCTACCCGAACGTGAAATACCGCGGCCCCGACAACCTCGAGTTTCGCCTTCGCCATTGGCAATGGCACCAGGCCCCCAACAAGCTAAGGTCGGCCTTCTGCGGGCTTACCGGAAAGACCAAGCAGAAAAAGCAGGTCGAACGCCTGGCGGGAACCCTGCATTACCTGAACACCGGCTTCCCCTATTTCACGCATTGCACCTTCGATTTCCAGGTCTCGATGCCGATCGACGACCCTGACTTCGAGAAAAAGGCCTACATCGAGACGGTCTGCAAGGGCGTGTATCGCCACCTGATGAAAAAATCCGAGAATGAAGTCACCTTCGCCGGACGAAAGCATCGTGGATTCCAAAAGGACCTGGCCTGGACGATCACCCGCCCGAAGGGCAATTGGGCCATCCGGACTTCCGCCTATCTGGCGCGCAAGGTCCTGCGACGCTGCGCCGACCAGATCACCTTCGACCGCGCCGCCTTCGAGAAAGCCCGCGCCGCGATCCCGCGCGACACCCTATTGATCATCGTCCCGACGCACCGCAGTTATCTCGACTTCATCCTCTGCTCTTATTTGTTTTTCTCCCATCCGGAACTGGGCATCGCGATCCCGCACATCGCGGCGGCGCAAGAGTTCGGAAAAATCCCGCTGCTCGGCAAACTCATCAAGCAGACCCAGGCCTTCTACGTGCAGCGCGGGCTCGGCAGGGAAAACCCGGAGCTGACACGGCAAATCCACGACCTCGTCCACCGCCAAGAGTCGCTGGAATTCTTCATCGAGGGAACGCGCAGCCGTTCACGTCAGGCCCTGAAGCCCCGGCGCGGCATTTTAAAATGCCTCCAAGGCTCGGGCCAGAAATGCACGATTCTCCCGGTGTCGATCAGCTACGACCGGGTTCCAGAGGCCTCGACCTTCCGCCGCGAACTCAGCGGCGCGCCGAAGCCGAAGATGCGCCTGGGCGGCCTCCTCGCCTGGTTGGGCCGAGTCACGAGCGGCGAAATCCGCTTGGGACGCATCCACATGGCCTGCGGCCAACCCCTCGCCATGGACCCGGACGCGGACCTGATGTCCCTGAGCCGGGAAGTGATGGCCGAGCTGCAAGGCGGCTTGACCGCGAGCAGCTACCACCTTCGCGCCTTCCTTAGGCAGCATCCCATTCCAGGGCTCGGGTTGGACTGGCTAAAGCAGGCTATCGAAGCCCGAGGTGGCCGCGTCATCGAGAGCCCGCTCAAGGACGAGGAAAAAAACGACGAGATCCTGGGGCCCACCTTCAACTATCAATGGAGCCATTGTTTCTTCGCCGAGGCCTTGTCGGCCTTTCCGGAGCACCCCGCCATCCAAAGTCACGTTCGCAGCAATCTTTATCTACCGCTTTCCGAGTCGAAGATGCCGGCCTCGCGGGAGGAAAGACTCCAATTCCTCCTGCAGGCCCTCTTCGAGCCGGTCTGCCGCGACTACTACGGGGTGGCCGACGTGCTGGGGCAGCGCAAGAACCCGCCCCGCTCGGCCGCCGAATTTCTCCCGCATCTTCACGGGGCCCACTTGCCCAACATCGAAGCCTGCCTGGAAGACCTCGTCGCCCGCGAAATCTTGACGCCAGGAGACAAGGGTGAAGGTTATCGTTGGGGGCCCAAAGCCCAGGAACTGAACCGCTACCGCGAAGCCTGCCGCTGGCCCGAAACCGCGTCTCGCTTGGCCGCGGTCGGATAAGGAGCCCGTATGAAGAAGAAACCCGTCCTCATCACCGGAGCCACCGGCTTCCTCGGACGCCATCTCCTCCAAGCGCTCTGCCAGGATTCCGCGCTGCAACCGATCGCGCTGGTCCGAAACAAGAAAAGCTGGAAATCGCAAAACTGGACCCATGGATTGAAAGGCGTCGAATTGCTCGAAGGCTCCATCACGGACGCCGCCGACTGGGCCGATGACCCGCGCCTGGAAGGTTTGTCGGGCATCTACCATCTGGCCGCCGTGGTCCGTCACACCCGCAGGGATCCCGAAGACATGATCCACGCCAACGTCGAAGGCTTGCTGCAAATCCTGCGCGTGGCCGGCGAGCGGAAGTGCCGCGTGGTTTTCATCTCCACCTCCGGAACCGTCGGCTGCTTCGACTCTCCCTCGGAGAGCGCGGATGAAAACGCCCCTTATCAAGAAAAGACCGTCGGAGCTTGGCCCTACTACGCCTCGAAGATCCGCGCGGAACGCGAGGGACGCGCCCTAGCCGAAAGCTTGGGCGTCGAGCTGGTCATCCTGCGCCCGCCCGTCCTGCTCGGTCCCGGCGACCATCGCATGCGCGCCACCAGCCACATCTCTCGGCTGCTGCGGGGCAAGCTGCCTTTCATCGTCAAGGGCGGCATGCATTTCGTCGATATCCGAGACGTCACCCAGGCGATGCTCCGCGCCATGAAAATCGCCAAACCCCGCCCCGTCTATCACTTGAGCGGGACGGCCTATCGCCTCGAGGACTTCCTCGGAACCGTGGCCGAAATCGGAAGGGTATCGCCTCCCAAACTGCAACTTCCCTCGTTGGTCGCGAAGCTGCTTTCGAAAACCTCCGCCATCCTCGATTCGGTGCTCCCGCCACGCGAGCATCCCATCCTGCCCGATCCCGTCGTCTTCGAGATGGCCTCGAAGCATTGGGGATTGCATTCCCTCTATGCGAAGAAGGATTTGGGATTCGTCTCGCGGGATCCGCGCGAGACCTTGACCGACACCATCGTGTGGTTACGGGAAAATCAGCCGGAATTGAAGGCGAAGGCGGCCGGCGACTTGAATGCCGCGGAGCTTTAAACCCGTTTCACCCCTAAAGAACCCCAGACTTCTTGCCGGATCCCGCGCTCGCGGAAAAACGGCCTCGAATTTTCTTGAGTTGGATCTTCGCCCCGAAAGTCGCGCTCAAATGCTTCGAGTTAAGGACGGATGCCTTGGCGCCCGCCGCCGTCACCCGGCCCTCGCGCAACATAAGGACATGCGAGAAAATCGGGGCTATCTCTTCCACGTGATGGGTGACCAAAACCAAGGTCGGCGCCCCGGGGCGTTTCGCCAGTCTCCGCAGAAAACCCAAGAAATGCTCCCGCGCCACCATGTCGAGGCCGGCGCAGGGCTCGTCCAAGATGAGCAGCCTGGGTCTGGCCATCAGTGCCCGTCCGATCAAGACCCGCTGCTGTTCCCCTTGCGAAAGGTAGCCCCAAGGACGATCGGCCAGCTCGCCGCACTCGACTTCCCGCAACAATTTTTTCCCCGCGCGCCTATCCCCCTCCGGGATTTCGCCCCAGTAATTGACGATGGCGTCTTTCCCGCTGATCACGACGTGCAGGGCGGGCTCGTCGAAACGCAACATCTGACGCAAGCTGGAACTGACCAAGCCGATGGCCTTGCGCAAAACGCGCCAATCGGATTCGCCGTAACGTTTCCCCAAGACGTGAATCTCTCCGGAGGTGGGCGTCATGTAGGCCGTGAGGGCGCCCAAGAGCGAGGTCTTTCCCGAACCGTTGGGACCCAAGATCACCCAATGCTGGCCTGGATCGATGCGCCAGGAAACTCCCTTAAGGATAGGGATTTCGCGACGTATCCAAAGATCGCGCAACTCTAAAATCGGGGTTTTCGCTTCCATAGATTTTCCCTCACGCCCTCTACCATCTGGGCTTCAAGGGAATCTACGAGGATGAGCACCTTTCGGACAAGCATTAAGCGCCCTAACGGCCCACCTGATTGGGAACGGTAATCGAATAGCCCGGAGCGGTTTGGTAGAGATTGCAGTCGCCCACCCACTGTCCATAATTCTCGTCGTAGTAACAGGGGTCGTCTGGGTGGTCCTTGATCTTCCAATCGTAAAGATCATGATGCGGGTCGTACATGAAGGGAGGATTCACCATCTGTGGAATGACGCGGTTGGAGGATCGACCGCCTCCGCTCGAGGGTGGGTAGGGACTCCCGGATAAGCCGATGGGGTTCGCCCAAAGCGGCACCACCATCGCCAACAAACTTCCGAACACGGCCAGAAGGGACGCGCATTTCCACATTCGCGAGAACATGGGATGATTTTAAGCTAATGCCGAAAAAAGGCCAATAAGGCGATTCCAGCCACGAGAAGAAAACCAAAAACGGCCACCGCCCCGAAGATGACGGTCTTGACCGAGATGGCGCCCGGTTCTTCGGGCGTGAATCTTTCCTTCCAGTCGATGGTGCTCGAAGTCGAGGGCGCGGGAGAAGAAAGATTGCCAGCCGACATGGTCCCGACCTGCATCGTCGAGGCTCCCATGGCTCCGGAATTGCCGAACTTTTGCATGAGACCCTCCAGCTTGGCCCGCATTTCCGGAGGTAATTGCTGAAAATTCTGGACGCCGGCGTTTGCCATTGCCTTTTTGACCAGGGGATTTTCCAGGATTCCCTCGAGGAAATCGGGAATTCCGTTGCCGTTCGCATCGACCATGATCTTTTGAAAGGCCTCGGGAAGACCCTGGACATTTTGGGCGTCGACTTCCTTGCCGTTGACGATGATTTTGCCGAAGGTCGTCATGCAAACCCCCTTATTTGGCCGTTTTGGGCTGGACCGCCGCTTCCGCGGCCTGAAGCAAGGCCTGCGAATCGACGCGAACTTTGAAGTCCGGATTCACGTAACTGTAAAGGATCTTTCCCTTCTGATCCAGGACGAAAGCCGCGGGGACAGGAAGGATATGGTGGCTCTGGCCAGAATATTCCTCGAGATCGATGCCATAGTCCTTCTTGTATTTGGCGAAGGTCGCGTCGTCGACTTTGAAAGCCAAACCAAAGGCCTTGATCGCCGCCGCCTCGCTGTCGGAAATCAGCATGTAGGACAAATCGTATTTCTTGAGGCTCTCGCGAATTTTTTCGACCTTGTCCGGGCTGATGGCGACGATCTGGTAGCCGAGCTTCTGCAAGGGCGTCTCGATCTGTTTCAACTGGCCCAATTGCGTGTTGCAGTAGACGCACCATCCGCCGCGATAAAAAATAAGGACGGTGGGTTGGTTCTTGATCAATTTCTTCAAGTTAAAATTAAGTCCATCGGCGTTGGTCAGCAGGACATCTGGAATGGTATCGCCGGTCTTCAAGGGCTGGATCTGTTCGGCGGAAGCGGCCACCGGAGGGGTCGGAGGAAGCGGAATCGTGGTCTTTTTCGCGGCCAAGGCCGAGCCTCCCGCTATCGCCGAGGACAAGAGCAAGCCAAGCGCCCAAAAATGTCTGCTGATTTTTTTCATTTCCCTTCTTTAGGGGAAAGCGCGCCGGGATTCAATCCAATTTCTGGAAGGCCAAAATCATGTACCTCATCCAATTGAGCCGGCTGACCCACTCGGCGGCATAGGTCCCGAATTTGTTCCAGTCTTCCTTTCCGGTCAGGTCGCGCTGAATTTTGCGCAAATAAGGGTAAGTCGGAATCGTATGACGCGCGATGTCCTCCTCCCAAATCGAGACGAAACCGGAATCCGCCGCAAGGCGCCGGTAATCGGAGAGACTATGCGTCATCTTGCAGGAACCGAAGAGCGGATCGAGCATGCGACGAGACGCCTTGGAAGCGCTAAAAGGACGGAGAAATCCTTTTGGGACGAAATCGCAGATGGCCAAAACTCCTCCCGGCTTCAGGACGCGTCGGGCCTCGGAAAAAAATTCCCCGCGGTCGGGAAAATGGAAAATGCATTCGACGGCCAATACCGCGTCGAACCCGACGTCTTCGAAGGGCATGCGGCAGGCGTCTCCCTCGACGAATTGCACGCGGTTGCAGGCCCGCGCCGTCACCTTGGAGCGTGCGCGGGTTATCTGGCGAGGGTCGATATTCAATCCGACGAGGTCCATGTTTTGGAAATTTTCGTTCAAGCTCGCGACGGTGCCGCCGAAACCGCAGCCGGCATCCAAGACCTTCATCCCATCCTTGAGCAGGGCCGCCCGCCAAACCCGCTGAGAAAGCGCTTCCGCGGCCCGTGCAAAATCCTCCGGACTTAAATCGGCGCGCTCGGGGCGCTCCCAATAGCCCCAATGGACATGGCGTCCGAAAGCGGCGTCGAGGGCGACATTGCCCTTGTCAAGACTCTCGAACAGGAGGTCGAAATACGGAAGTCGCATTATTGAACTTCCCCGGCGCGAATCCGCTTCACCACCTTGGTCTTGAGCTCCTTGCCATTGGGCTTGCGCAGGATCATCTTCCCGCCGTCGAAGCGGACATCGATGGGATCGCCGATGATCCAATCCCCGGGCTTGCCGTAAAACATCGGCGTGTATTCGCCGACGTAGACGAGATCGCCGGCCTGGACGCTGATGAAATAGTGTTTTTCCTCGGAGGTCGTCGGCGTGGTGACCGTCGTTCCGTCCTTTTGTTTGGTCGTCGTGTAGCTCGTCGTTTTATCTTTCTTCTCCTGGATGTCCAAGAGCTTGCCCTGCTGGTAGGTCGGCGGGGTCTTATCCTTCGCTACCGCGGGACGCGAGAAGGACAATCCGAACAGGGCCGCGAAGATCAATAAACTTGTCGTGATGCGACGCATGGCGCCTCCTAAAAAAGTGCTTGGATATTCACTTCGACGTCTTGGAATTTTCTTTTAAACTTCGGCAACCGACTGTCGGGCAATTCGTCGCGAAACCTCTCTGGTCGAACATGCAGGCGATAGCGGATTCCCCGCGATAGGGCCTACCTTCGCAGCTCGGGTCCGCCCTGCAATCCTCGGTGTTTTTGTGCCGTCCGCAGGGATCGTCAGGCGGGGATGGGCACCAGTCGGAGGGGGAGATCCCGCAGTTGGGGTCGGCCGGAACGGATTTGGATTTGGCGCAAGCGGGAGCGGCGGCGAGGAGCAAGACAAAAAATAGGGGAATGAAACGGCTGAGATTGGGAAATTTCGGCATGAAAGACGCTCCTGTCGGAGCGTTACCTTACACGATTTTTCCATAAGGAAAAAGAAAATCCACTCAGGCGACCTTTCTCGGCGTGATCTTAAAATCATATCCAAGCAATCGAAGGATACCGAGCAAGATATCGAAAGTGATCTTGGAAATCCCCTGTTCGGATTCAATTTGAGCGACCCTAGCCTGGGATACTCGAGCTTTCTTTGCAAGCGCAGCCTGTGACAACCCTAATTTTTTCCGAGTGATTTTAATCAGATCGATCAGGCTTTGTTTTTCACGAATTTCATTGATGCTAACGCCGAGCTTTTTTGCCAATTTTTCGGTATCAATTTCTTTCCAAGCCATGACTAAACCTCCTTAATGCGCTTCAAAACGATTTCAACTTCTCTCTTCGGCAGTTCCTGAGTCTTCTTTTTGATCGCATGGAGCATGTAGATTGCCTCTCCGCGCTTAATGAAATAGAAAAACCGATATTGTCCCGAAGCATCCTTAAGCCTCAACTCATAAAGTCCCTTATAAATACTCGACAAATTCCGGCTCCGGGGCATTGTCAGGATTTCACCATTTTCCAAACGACTGACAGCGGCGAAATAATCAGCCAGAACCTCCCCTGACTGTGCATTAAAAATTCTTCAACCGGTGACCTTCCGGAACTTGTTTGGAAGTATTTAACCTTCATCCTTTGTTCAATAAGATAGCACTTATTATAAGTCAAAACTTATAAATGTTAAGACAAAAAACTGAAGTTGGACTCGATGTCACGGTTCATCCCCGTATGCGCGGGGAACAGTGGGGGAGACGGAATTGCCGGGTTGAGTTTTACTCAAAGAAAAAAGTGCGTCAGAAAGATGCAGGAATAAGCTATCAAAATCCCTTTTGCCCAAAGCGGTTTTCTTTCTTTCAAGCAATGCCAAATCCACGCAATGCAAAAGCTAAAGGCCGTAAGGCCCAAAGTCACCGCAAGGCCTTGGGCAAGGCTTAATTGATGAGCGTAAAAAGAATTCAAACCCTTCAGGAAAGGCCGCCCATAAACAATCGCCATATGAAAAACATAGACCTGAAGGGACTCCTTCGAGAATATAGTTAAAAAACCAATTCTAGATTTCATTTTTCGGAGCAGGGGTTCCAGTAGGTATAGCAAGGAAAACAGGCATGTCACCTTACTTAATCTCAGAAAGGAATTTCCAGGATTGCAAAACCACCAACTCTCCTGCCAGCCTGGATATCGAAAACGCAAGTCATGGATATAAAAAATAAGGTAAGGAGCCAACGTTGAAACAAGTAACAAGGCTCCCATCCCATAAATTTTGTTTTTAAGTTGTGCGAAAAAACCTGTGATCGCCGCACCCATAAAGAAATGGCCCACCCAAGGGAAAAATGGGAATGCGGTATCGGGGGGTCTTCCAAAGATCGATTTAATAAAAATGGTTTCGCGAGAAAGGTCCATTCCCCATACCCAGGGAGCTGCCGCATAAACAGACAATCCGATTCCAAGAAAAACCCACTTTAATATGCGGGATGATTTCAATATTTGAATCAACAACAACGAAAGAAGAATGGAAAAACCAATCACCTGCAGTACATTAAAAGCCAGTAACCTATTCCAGGCAAGAGGGGTGTCTTTCAACTGATCCCATGAAGAAGTTGAAATGTTAAACCAATATGCTGTCAGCAAAATAAAAGCTGTTCTTCTCAAATGGTTCAGTAATTCAGGACTTAATTTGCGATAAAATTCTCCCTTCCTTTCCAATGAAAACCATACAGCGGAACCTGCGCAAAAAATGAAAGCCACTGCCACATAGCCTGTCGTGGGTAAGAAAATCTGATAATAAGGGTTCTCGCTGGCTTGGGTGTTCAACAAAATACCCAGCACGTGGGTAGGAATCATCCAAAGGACGGCAATTCCTCTCAGAATATCAAGGAAGAGATATCGATGATTAGATTCTTTGAGCGAAACTGCAAAAGCCATTGTTAAAATGATAAAATGCAACGCGGGAAGCCAGCTCATTCCCATGAACCATAGCGGCCCGATCGAAGTCGATCTAAAAAATAAAAAAGTTATGGAAGATCCTGGCCATCACTCCGACTTCTGCCATGATCACTTGGACAGACGGCTTGCCGATTCCAGGAATCGACATCAGATTCTGAATCGTTTCGTTGCTTTCGGATAAACGAAATTAAAGACGGAGCAAACATACCGCCTGATCCGGTAATCAGCTTGGGAAGCTGATGCTCCCCCTTATTCGATGCCCTGTCGGACCCTTATCAGGTAAAATCCGATAGTTTCAAACCCTAGCCCCCGATTAATTTATATGAGTGAAGAAGAATTAAGACGGAGGTTTAATTTTGAGTCGAAGGATATTTTAAACGACCGAAAACGAATCGTTGGGTCCGTAAGCTTCCCCGTCAACCGGACAATTCAAAAGTAGAATTATTCGTTTCCATGAGGGCTCCCCGTTTCCTAGACCAATCTTAGGATTAAAAATGGCCTTTGTGACCCATCATCCAGGATGGGTCACCAACTCCCTACCCCGCCAACTCACTCTCCCCCATCAAAAACCGATCAATCCCCCGCGCACACTTCCGCCCCTCCGCAATCGCCCAGACGATGAGGGATTGCCCGCGGCGTTGGTCGCCGGCGGCGAAGACGGCGGGCACGTTGGTCATGTAGTTGTCGTCGGTGACAATATTGGTGCGCTGGTCGAGTTGAACGCCCAGCTGCTCGATCATGCCGGGCTTCTCCGAGCCGGTGAAACCCATCGCGAGCAGGAGCAAGTCGCACTCGATCTCGAATTCGCTGCCCGGAACTTCCTTCATCTGAGGGGGGCCGCCATTGGGATTCGGCGTCCATTCGAGGCGGACGGCGTGGAGCTTTTTCAGCACTCCGCCCTCCCCGCTCAGGCTCTTGGTCATGATGCAATAATCGCGAACATCCTGGCCGCCATAGACCTCGAGGGCCTCTTGGTGGGCGGGCGAGGTGCGGAAAATCGCCGGCCATTGCGGCCAAGGGTTGTTCGGAGCGCGGTCCATCGGCGGGCGCGACAAGAGTTCGAATTGATGGATCGATTTCGCTCCCTGACGCACGGAAGTGCCAAGGCAGTCGGCTCCGGTGTCGCCGCCACCCAAGATCACGACCCGCTTTCCCTTCGCGGTGACTTGCTCGGCGACCGAGTCGCCGGCGTTCTTCTTGTTTTCTTGGGCAAGAAATTCCACCGCGAGGTAGGTACCCTTCAATTCTCGTCCCGGCACCGGCAAGTCGCGGGCCTGGCTCGCGCCGCCGCAGAGGGAGACGGCGTCGAAATTCTTTTTCAAATCCTCGACGGGGACGTTCACTCCGATATTGGCATTGGTCTTAAACACCACGCCCTCGGCCTTCATCTGCTCGATGCGAAAATCGATGCGGCGCTTTTCCATCTTGAAATCAGGAATCCCGTAGCGAAGCAAGCCGCCGATGCGGTCGCTGCGCTCGAAGACGGTCACTTCGTGGCCGGCGCGGCGCAACTGCTGGGCGCAGGCGAGGCCCGCCGGACCCGAACCCACCACCGCGACCTTCTTGCCGCTGAGCTTCTTCGGCGGTTGGGGCTGAACCCAACCTTCTTTGAAGGCCCGCTCGATGATATTGAGCTCGATGTACTTGATGGTGACGGCTTTGTCGTTGATGCCGAGGACGCAGGAGCCTTCGCAGGGCGCGGGACAAAGCGTGCCGGTGAACTCCGGAAAATTATTGGTCGCGTGCAGGCGCTCGATAGCTTCCTGCCAGCGGTTCTTGTAGACGAGGTCGTTCCAGTCGGGAATAAGGTTTCCGAGAGGGCAACCTTGGTGGCAAAAAGGAATGCCGCAATCCATGCAGCGGGCACCTTGGACGCGAAGGCGTTCAACGGGAAATTCTGTGTAGATTTCCTTGTAGTCCTGGACGCGATCCGCGACGGGCCGCTCGGGATAGTGGTCCCGGTGGTATTCCATGAAACCCGTGATCTTACCCATACAGCGCGGCCTCCAGCGTGATGTTCAACTCTTCCATTTTCTTCTGCGCCTCGGTGAGCACGCGCTTGTAGTCCTTCGGCATGACCTTCACGAAGGAGTTGAGGGCCTTGTCGAAGTCCTTGAGGATCGCCTTGGCCACGGTGCTGCCCGTGTGTTCGACGTGATTGCCCAGGAGCTCTTCGAGCAGGGCGATGTCGCCGTCCTCGTTGATGGTCTCCAGGTCGACCATGTCGGGATTGCAATTGGCTTTGAATTCGTTCTTCGGGTCGTAGATGAAGGCCGTGCCTCCGCTCATTCCCGCCGCGAAGTTTCGACCGGTCTTGCCCAAGACCACGACGTGACCGCCGGTCATGTATTCGCAGCCGTGGTCTCCCACGCCCTCGACGACGGCCTTGGCGCCGCTATTGCGGACGGCGAAGCGTTCGCCGGCGACACCGCGAAAATAGGCCTCGCCGCTGGTGGCGCCGTAGAGCACGACGTTGCCGATCAGGATATTGTCTTCCGGGACGAAGGTGCTCTGCTTCGACGGGAAGACCATGATCTTGCCGCCCGAGAGCCCCTTGCCGACGTAATCATTGGCGTCGCCTTCGAGGGTCAATGTCATGCCGTTCGGCACGAAGGCGCCAAAGCTCTGTCCTGCGGAACCTTTGAACTTCAGCGTAATCGTATCGTCAGGAAGGCCTTTCAGGCCGTACTGCCGCGAGACCTCGCTGCCGATGATGGTCCCGGTGGTGCGATTGCGGTTGGTGATGGTCTGTTCGAGCACCACCTTCTCGCCGGTGGCGATGGCTTCCTGCAATTTGGGAAGCATCTGGTAATCCAAGACGCTTTCCAGCCCGTGATCTTGATTGCGGATCTGCCGGGTCGCCGTCTCGGGACCCACGTCGGGACGATGGAAGATGGCCGAAAAATCCAAGCCCTTCGCCTTCCAGTGCGCGACCGCCTGGTTGAAATCGAGGCGATCCGATCGTCCGATCATCTCTTCGACCTTGCGGAAGCCGAGTTCCGCCATGATCTCTCTCAACTCTTCCGCGATGAAGAAAAAGAAATTGACCGCGTGCTCGGGCTGACCCGCGAACTTCTTGCGCAGCTCGGGATCTTGCGTCGCGACGCCAACGGGGCAGGTATTCAGATGACAGACGCGCATCATGATGCAGCCCAAGGCCACCAGCGGCGCGGTTGCGAAACCGAACTCTTCGCCGCCGAGCAGGGCGCCGATCGCGACGTCGCGGCCGGTCTTCATCTGGCCGTCGACTTCCACGACGATGCGGTCACGCAGGCCGTTCATCACCAAAACTTGTTGGGTCTCGGCCAATCCGAGCTCGAAGTGAATGCCCGGGTTCTTGTTGCTGGTCTGGGTCGAAGCGCCGGTGCCTCCGTCGTGACC
>JAIOPF010000286.1 GCA_021414045.1 Deltaproteobacteria bacterium
CTCGAGGCCATGTCCCGACTCGGGAAAACTCCCAAGGCGGAGACGCTTCGGCTCGAGGCGAGCCGTTACGGGCTTTGGATGCGGGACGGGGCGGCAACCGCGACGGAGGCGATGGATTGGGACGTCGAGTCCCGATTGATGGCCCTGGAAGCCGCGGGCAAGGATGCGAAGGAGATTCGCCGGCTGCTCGTCGCCATGCACGAGAATTTGCCGGTGGCGCTTCAGGTCTCCTTCGTCGACCGCCACGATTGGCGGCGCTGGATCGAGAATAAAATTTCGGAGAAAATTTCACCCATCGTGAAAGGAAAAAATCCTATGCAGATCCTCGAAAGCCTGGCTGCGATCAGTCGGGAACTATTGATGGAAGACGACATGGACCGCGTCTTGAAACACCTGATGGACGCGGCGATGCGGCTCTCCGGGGCGGAAAACGGGTTTTTGGTGCTGCGCACCGAGAACCCCGACGGGCCCATCCCTGGATTCGACGTCGTCGTCGCTCAAAACGTCGGTAAGGAAGTGCTCGAATCGAAGGAATTCGCCTTCAGTCTCTCCGCGATTCGTCAAGCCATGGAGACCGGGCAGCCCCTGGTCACCGACAATGCGCTGACCGATCCCCGATTCAGCCAGGCCAAGAGCGTCCAGCTCCACGAGTTGAAATCCATCCTTGCCTTGCCGGTGAACGGCAGGCGCGGCGTGCTAGGCGTGTTTTATCTCGACCATCGTTTTCAAGCGGGACTCTTCGACACCGACCAGCTGAAGGCGTTGCAAGCCTTCGCGGACCAGGCGGCCTTGGCCCTGCAAAAGGCTCAGATGATCGACGAGCTGAAAAAGGCGAACGCTCACCTGACCGGCCAAGTCGAGGAACAGAGCGACCAGCTGCATCGCATGCAGATGGAATTGGCCGAAAGTCGGATCAAGTTGAAATACGAGTATTCGGAAATCGTCGGCCGATCTCCCAAGATGGTGGAGGTCCTTTCGCTGGTCGACAAGATCACTGATTCGAGGATCTCGGTCTGGGTGTTCGGGGAATCCGGGACCGGAAAGGAATCCATCGCCCGCGCCCTGCATTTCAACAGCAGCCGGGCCAAGCAGCCCTTCGTCGCCGAGAACTGCAGCGCGCTCCCGGAAACCTTGATGGAGTCGGAGCTCTTCGGCCACAAGAAGGGGGCCTTCACCCACGCCGACCGCGACAAGAAGGGAATCTTGGAATACGCCAACCGCGGCACTATCTTCTTGGACGAGATCGCGGACTTGAGCCTGGCCCTTCAGGCCAAGCTCCTGCGTTTTCTCCAGGAAGGCGAAATCCGCCCTCTGGGTTCCAACGAGATCGTCAAAGTCGACGTGCGCGTCGTCTCCGCGAGCAACAAGGACCTGCAGGAACTGGTGGAGCAGGGGAAGTTCCGAGAGGATCTTTACTTCCGCCTGAACGGGGTGACCATCACGCTTCCCCCCTTGCGCGACCGCATGGAAGACCTCCCTCTCTTGGTCGAGCACTTCTTGAAAAGGGCGGCGGCGGGAGAAGGCAAGGAGCCTTGCCGTCTCAGCATGGACGTCCTGAGGCAATTCATGAACTATCCCTGGCCCGGCAACATCCGAGAACTGCAGAACACGCTGGAGACCGCGGCTCTCTTCGCCGAAAACGGCATGATAGGCCTCAAGGCCCTCGCCTTCAAGCCCATCCTCTTGGGAAAAAAGAAGGCGATGAAAAATATCATGATGAAGACGGTGGCCCGCGAGGCGATGGATCCCGAGCTCGAGCGCATGCTGCTCGCGATTCGCGACAACGGCTATCACAAGGGAAACGCGGCGAAGGCCATGGGAATTTCGCGGAGGAATCTTTATACGAAGCTGGAAAAGTTCGGCGTTCCGGTGGAGTTGAAGGACTTGAAGTCCTTCATCGACGAGAAGTTCGTCTAGCGATGCGAGGCATTAAGGCGCAGACTTTTTTAGAAAGGACGGAAGCGAGGGGCGGTTTTCCAAGACCTTCATGGAAGCGGGGTCCGTGACGTTGAGAGTGCCGAGCCGGTGCGTGTCGATGTCGGCTTTGAAATCTTCCAGGGATTTCAGGTCGGTGACGGCCGGGAGCGCCGAAAAAACCATGCTGGAAACCGTGGAATTTTTTTCGTCTATCTTGGCGTAATAGTAGATTTCCAGGCGGTCCCCGGCTTGGGGCTGAAAGTCTTTGAAGGAAACATTGTAAGCTCCGGCAAGATTCTCCGCCGAGGGACGGTCCTGGGGAAGAAAGGACACTCCCATTCCCGATTTCAAATAAACGAAGCCGTCCAAAGTTAGATCGTGAATTTCGGGCAAGGCGCTTTCGGCGGAACCTTTGGGGTAGACCAAGACGCGGACTTGAGATCCCGGCTGGACCAGGGGCATCCATTCTCGATCGTTTGGTTTGGTTGGATCCAAGGCATAGTCGATTTCGAGGAGGAGCGAGAAGGCCTTGTCCTTGGCCGGCACTAGGTTTCCCGGCGCTGCTTTCGGGTCCGCGTTTAAAATGACCGAGAATTCGTTGCCATACTTCACGCGATACATCGAGCTGAAGGGGATTTCGACTTTATAGTCGTCGTCGTTCTGGGAGAAACCATCCACCCGCAGAGCGCCAAGCGCATGCGTCGAGGGAAGCTGGCGGAAGGCCTCGAATTTCGCTTCGTCGATAGGCGCCCAGCTCACGCTGAAACCCGGCGGAGGGACGTCGATGCAGTGCTTGATCCTGCCTACCGGAGAGTCCTCGAATTGAACCTGGCGATCCAAATAGACGTAGATTTGCAGGATGTCGCCGATCTCGGCGGGGATATTTGAAAACACCGCGTTGGCTTCCTTGTCTTCGAGGCCAAAGGGAAGCGTCGTGTCCTGGTATTGCGAAGGTTTGCCTTTTTTGAACAGGACCATTCTCACTTGATAACCCGACATGCGGGGATACCATTCGGACCAATTTCCTTTCAGGTCGGCGATGCGGGAACCTTCCACCAGCAAGAAAGCCTTTTTGGTCGCGGTCAAGAGATAGGGGGCCGGATTTGTCTTGCTGGTTTCCGGATTCAAGATTTCGGGAAACCCGACATTATATCGGAGTCTCCAGCGGCCTTCTTTGGCGGCGCATTCCGTCATCGTTTCGTCGTCCGTGGGGGCGGAAAGGATCCCTCCACTAGCCGCGGCGACCGGACCGGATACCGGCAGGGCCTCGGAGCCCCCTCCCGTGGTGATGGCTCCGCCGCCCGGCGCTTCGCCGACGGCACCGCCGGGCGCGACTCCGCCCGGAGACCCGGACATGCCCGAGCAGTAGCTCAAGCTAAGGGAAGCGAGGCCCAATAGTGTTAATACAATGAATTTATTCAACATTAGTTTGGTCAAGCCGTTCCCCGCGCCCTGAAAAACAGGGCGGTCCTTCACTCTATAAGTATCATCATTATAGGTGGGGGAGTTGCTCGGGGACATGGAAATTATAGCCTTTTCTGTGGAGTCACCGGGGGGGACGCGAACGGACTGCCGTACCTCCCGCCGAGGACTTTATTCTTGTAGTAATCGAAACCTTTCGAAAAGAAGCCGCCGATGTTCTCCGCCAAATCGAGGATGGAGTCGGTCAAAGGCGTGGGGATTTTTTCTTCGCATTCCCAGAGACTCTTGCCGCTCGTGAGGTCGCCGATCTTATGGCAGTTTTCCGGCAAGGTTTCGGTGGGCGTCGCCCGTTTTTTTTCCTCAGGAGGAAGCGGCGGGTGGCTTTCTTCCGGGGGAAGTGGAGCGTCAAAGAGGCGTAAAATTTGATCGAGGGTTATCATAATATGTTTTCCTTAGGCCATCGTGGGCCGCTTGAGAAAGTGCTCGACCACGAAGCTCGCGGTCTCTTTCGTGGTTTCGACGTCGCTGGTATTTTCCAAATTGGGGAGGGCCAAGTTCTAGCGAAACAAACGGTTCATTCCGGCACGTGCTTCTAAGTGGGCGGCCGGCTTGCGGGGAGTATGGCGGCGGCTAAATCCGTCTTTTCCAGTGGAGGGTTCGAGGACGGCGAAGGCATTGACGAAGTTGTTTCCCATTTGCATTTCTCCTTAAAGAGAGTCGCTCTCTCAAATGGAGATAAAGCAAGGGGGGTGCCAAGATTTATCTTATTGGAATCACTTGAATATTTACACTTTCTGTTGTTCGCCCCTAAACGATATTTGCACACTTTGAACAGTGTGCTCGCGCAAGTTGTCCGATTTTTTTAGGGCCTACCTTGAAAATTCCGAATCATTTCATCAAACGCGTCACGCCACCCATTTCATGGGTTCCTGGCATACCAGTTGCTTTAATGGGGAAGGGGGATGCTAAAATTCTCCTACATTCCGGGGTGATGAAATGACTGAAATCAGCAAGAGTAAAAGCGAATCCATTGGGGCGACCGCGCCCATTCCCGATGACGGCGAAATTAAAGTCGTCATTGAAGAGAGTCCCAAGCCGAGAGTCTTCAGCTTCGATTCCCTGGGAAAAGTCATGGGGATGATTTCCGCCATCAAGGGAGTCGCCGAAAAAATTCGAAAAAATTTGGAGAAGCTGGATTCCGAAGGTCGCCTAAAAAATCCCCAAGACATCGAGGCCGCGAAGACGGAGATTTCCGAGAAGGTCAGCCAATACTCGCAAACGCATCCGGAGTCTTTCGATTCCAAGACGAACGGCGCCGGGAAAAAGGCGACGCTAGAATTTCTGCAAAGGGACACCAAGTTCGCGTTGCTGCCATATTCGCAGCAGATCTCCTACCTAAAGGGCGAGCCTTTGAAGTGGTCGGATGCCGATTCGAAGTCGGCGATCAAGCCCAGCGGAGGCGCGTGGAAAGAGGTGAGGTTGCGTTACGCCCTTTCTCTCAAGCTGGAGGCGAAGGATTTGGAAGAGAACGGCAAACTCGACGAGGCGGCGCAGTTCTATCATTCCGCCGCGATGTTCTCTCCTCAAGACATCGGCCTTCACGCCGATGCGGCCCGGCTGCTCAAGCTGCAATCCGAAAAAACGGCGGATCCGACGCAAAAGAAGCTCCTTGCCGAGTCCGCCGGCCAACATCTGGAGGCCGTGGCGGTTGAAATGCAGATTGGGCGGGTCGAGGTGCTGATCGGAAAGGGAAAACTGGAAGAAGCCGATCGCCTGGCCGAACAACTGAAGACCGACTTTTACATCTCGCTCAGCCCGGAGCAGCGAAAAACCCTCGAGGCTTCCCCGAAATTTCGGACCTATTTGTTGGAATTGAATGTTTCCCAGGCCGAAATCGCGGACAAACAGGGCAAGCACGAAAAAGCGGTCGACATTTACCAACGTTTTCTGAAGCACAACGACAAGCTGATCGCCGAGCACCCCGAGCATGGGGAGGGGTTTTTGCTGCGCGCGAAAATCCACCACGGGCTTGGAGATTACGGAGCCGCGCTTCAGGACTATCAAAGTCTGGCCAAAATATCTCCGGAGGACTCGGGCTACGCGGAGTCCTATCGACAGGACTTGCGGGGTTTGGCGAAGAGGTTCTCGGCGGAATGGCATCTGGCAGAAGTCACGGGGGACGCCGGAAAGACGACGCTTTATTTGACCGAGGAAATCAAGATCCGATCGGTATTGGGGGACAGCGCCGGCGTGAAGGAGCTTTCGCCCAAATTGGCCGCGATGAGCAAGGAAATGGGCTTTGAAAAATTGATGGAAAAGGCCCAGGATTTGGCCGGACAGGCCCATCTTTCTCCGCTGAATTCCCATCTCAAGGAACTTGACGCTTATGTGAAGTTCTCTCCCAAAGACAAGGGGACGGGATACCAGCTGGAATTCAGCGCTGCCTAAAAATTCTACCAAGCCAAGGCCCTGTTGTTGGAAGGAAACGTGCCGGCCGCGCGCCTCAATCTGATCGAATTCAAGACGCAGACCAAGGATTCCAAGGATCCCGAAATTCTGAAAATGCGCGCCGAGTCGGGGTTGGTGCTGCGTACCTTGACACTGGCGGGCTTGGAAAAACTGGCGAATTGGGCGGAAGCCTTCGAGGTCCAGAAAAAATCCTCGACGATCACGACCGTCTATAAGCATGCCACCCAGGGTGGCTACGAACGCCTGAACATGTTTTTAGTGGCCAAGCTCATCGAATCCGTCAAGGCGGGCAAGGCGGATACCGTGGAAGAGGGCATTCTGGCCTTGAAGGCTCAGCACCTTGAAGACATCGCCGAAATTCGCAAGCATCCCGTCGCGGGATTTGAACAGAAGGTGGTCTATCTTTACGAGGATCCCGCGGGTCCCGCGGAAAAAAAGCAGCAATTCTCCGATGACACCCAGGTCAAAAAACTTTTCGAACTTTACGAAAAAGATCCCATGGATCCAAAGGCCGCCGGCCTTAAGGACCCGAAGGCTTTTCCGGGAAGCTGCTTCTTCAAGTTGGAGGGCGGAACCTTGGATTTGGGCGTGGCCGGCGCCGACGATACCAAATATCCGCCGAAAATCCGGGTAGTGATAGGCAAGGAAGGCGGAATCATTCGAGCGGATGGAGGAACCTACAAATTTCCGCCTTCGAGCGGGGAGCGGGTTGTCTTGATATCCTCGGGACGGCTTAATCCGGGAAAGCTCAAGCGCGACACCAGCGTCGAGGGGGGCGCGAAGGGTGATTTTGAAACGTTTTCGTGGACCGCTTTGGAAAACCAAAAATATTCCAAGTCCAACGATGCGGCGAAGCGGTTGCAAGGCGTGATCGACCATGCCTCGAATTTAAAGGCGAATGACGCCGATTTTTATTCCCTGTTTTCCCTCGAGACCAAGGAAGGGCTGGAAAAAATCAAGGATCCGGAGGCGCGTCGCGGTCATTTGTTGGGGCTGGCCGAACAGATGAGGCACCGTACCGGGTGTTACGCCGTTTCCGCCGAGATCCTCGAGGGATTGTTCGCGAAGGATTTCCAAGAGGCCCTGGCGGCGCTTCCCGTCGACCAATTGGACAAAGTGAGGAAAGAGGTCGAGGCGGAGCGACCCAAGGTCGAAAAGCAGGTGAAGTCCGATCTCGTTAAAATGAAGGAAAAGCACCCCGACGAGTATGGAAAGCGATTTCCGAAGGGTGAGCCGAGCGAGACCGAAATTAAAAAAATGGTCGACCAGGCCTTGGACGGCAAACTCGCCGTCAAAGTCCGAAAAATGGCCTTCGAAAAAATCGATGCGAAAGCGAAGGCTGGATCGCTGAGCGACGCGATCGCGACCAAGGCCTGGAAGGTTTATGACGGGATGAAGGATCCCACCGACAAGACCTGGCAGATGGCGGACGAGACGGTTGACGGCATCGTCGACGAGGTGGTCATTACGGCGGTCACCATGCCCATCACGATGGGCGTGGGTTCCATGGTGCGCGGGGGATTGGGGGGAACCAGTTTGGCTTTGCGCTGGGTTTCCCAAGGTGGAGGGCGCGCCTTGGCGATGAGGGCGGGAATTTTTCTCGGAGGTGCCTTGGCCGAAGGTTACACCATGGCCGCGTTGGCGCCGGGCGACTTCGAATGGAAAAACGTCGGTTTCAACACCCTGATGTCCATTGCTTTCCATGGCGGGGGCAAGGCTTGGGGCAAGGCCGGCGCCAAGTTGGGAGTCGACGAAGTCGCCTTGATGGCGCTTCGGGCCGAGGGAAAGTCGGTGGCCGGGAAATCGGCGGTCAATTTCGCGGGAACCATGCTCACTCAGACGACTGTGGCCACCACGATGGGATACGTCGGCGAACTGGCGATGAACCACGAAAATCCCAATACCTTCTGGGAACGATTTGGCGGAGAGGCCCTGCGCATGGTGGCCTTCCATTATGGAACCCATGCCCTCAACATGGCGACCGGAAATCTCGCCGTGGAAGCGGACCAGGCCTTGCAAGTCAAGATGAAGGCGGCGAGGGAGAGCTATCTAAAATGGGTGGAGGGCGGAAAGCCGCCGGCCGAGGCCGCGAAGCTCGCCGTGGAATATGTCAGGGACGCGAAGGTCGATCCCAAGACAGGCGAGATCGTTGTCGATCTCAAGGCCGCGGACATTTCGGCCCACGCCTTCGCGGAGGGGGACAATGTCTACGCGGTTCCTGGGAAAACCCCCGGTGATTTCGAATACCAAAAACTGAGTTCCAAGAAGCCGGAAAAAGGCGCCGTTTACGAAGAGGTCGATATTGGCGGTAAAACCTTTTACCGTAGCAAGGTGGATGCGGCGGCTCATGAGGCCTTCTTGGCTTGGACCAAGACCTCGGGAAAACCGGGAGAAAAAATTGGCCTCAGCAAGGGGAAAATCTCGGATCTCGAGACGGGTTTTAAGGCCGGACAAACCGTGGTGCCCTCCGTCGGAAAACTTGGATCCGCGGAATTTCATGCAGTCAGCAAGGATCCCGTTCCCGGCGATGCCTCTTTTGAAAAGGTGACGGTGGGAAAGACCACCTTTTACCGCAAGCCCGTCGATGCGGCGACTTACGAGGCTTACCAGGCATGGCAAAAACGGACAACGCCTCCGCCTTTGCCGAAGGCGGTCGAGAAAAAGGACTCAAAGCCGAAACCCGAACCCAAGTTGGAAGATATGCCCATGGATCAGGCGGCCTTAAAGGGCGTTGACGCGGTCGATCTTCAAGCTTTGGCTAAAAAACCCGGCGATTTGTCTCCAGAGCAGATTGAGCTGAGAAAGGGGATTTTCTTAAAGACGCTGGATTTCGCGAAGGATCTTGGGTTTGCCACCATCAATCCCTTCCTCGCGGCCTCCTATAAGAAGTTTGCGGAGCGCCTAGTTTCGGATCCCCAACCCGAAAAGAGCCTAAGTCGCATGAAGGAAATGATCGAAGGGTTGGCGCATGCGACGAAAGATCTCCCTCCCGCGGAGGCGATGGGATTGAGGGAAACCCTTCTCACCGAGATTCTGATCGGAAAACTCCCATCCAAAACCGCCCTGGAAAAAAGGCTGCTTCACTTGGAAGCCAAGATGGGCGCCCATGATGACACCGCGGTCACGCCCAAGGAGCCGGACCCGGATACCGTCGTCGACGCCAAGCCTCCCGGCATGCCTGCCGAGGCCGGAAAAGAGAAGAAGCTGGCCGCCAATTCGGGAGTGCTGGAAGAAAAGGGCAAGGGCGAGGTTCGCGAGCTGAAATTTGATGGAGACAGCCATGAGAATCTCTATCAAAAGGTGAATGTGGACGGAGTCGAAATCCGAATCGTCGGAGACGTCCAATCCAACGAATACGAGCTTTTGCATTACGGGGTCGATTTCAAGGGTAAGCCGGTTTCGGTGGTGGTTCGCCACGCCGACGGCAAGATCGAGCTCGCGAAAAGCCCTAGCGACTCCAAGTATTCGACGCACCGACTTAGGCTCTTGGACGGAGATTCCATCTTTATCGGGGACAAAGAATTGGTGTTTCGCAGCCCCCAGGGCTTGGGAAATTTCCAGGCGAAGGAAGTGGCGAAATGGGGCGGGGCTCCCAAGGAATTGAAAAACCCCCCAGCGGAAAAAATGGAAGACGGAGGTTGGGGACCCGACGCCGTGAAAATTCCCAAGGCTCCGAAGTTGCCGGGGGAATTGGAGCGGCCGGCGGCGGTGGAGACCGCGCTATTCGAGGAAGTATACCCAAATCCCGAAGGTAGGCCGAGTTTCAAGCAGGCCTTCATGCGGGAAGAAGTCGGGGCCATCGTCGAACGTTTCGAGGGATCCGGACAAACCGAGCTTGGCATCCTGATTCGCAGCGACCTCGAGATCGCCATGAAAGCTCCCTACGACTCACCCGCCTACCAGGGCGCCATCATGAGGTTGGGGAAGGTATTGGGTTTGCGGCGCGGGTCGGCGGAATATTCCTTTCAACCGGTTCAGTTCATGGAGTCCGGTAAGCTGCAAAAATTCGCCGGGGAAACCGCGAAAATTTACGAAATCGAACCTCAAGAGATCCCGAAAACAGCGAGTCTAGACGGAACCGCCGGTCCGACGAAGGAAAAACAAGCTGTTTCCGATCTGGAGGCCATGCGGCTGTTGAAGGCCGTTGGCTTTGAAAAGGGATTTTCGAAACACCTGGAGGCCATCCGAAAGATGA
>JAIOPF010000238.1 GCA_021414045.1 Deltaproteobacteria bacterium
GATTGATGCGGACCTTCTCGACGTAATCGGCCGCGATCATCGCGGCCTGGGGCGTGAAGTGGATATCCGCCACGAGCGGGGCGCGTATTCCTTCGGCGCGAAGGCGATCGCGGATGTTCTTGAGATTCTCGGCGTGATGGACGGTGGGCGCGGTGATGCGGACGATCTCGCAGCCGGCTTCGACCAATTGCCTGGCCTCTTTCACGACGGCATCGGTGTCCATGGTATCGGAAATGGTCATGGACTGGACGCGGATGGGATTGGCGCCGCCGACCCCGACGTCGCCGACTTTAACTTCCCGTGTTTTGCGCCGTTGATAGGAAAAAAGTGAACTCGTGTACAAAGCCATGCAGCACCTTAAACATGGCAAAAAAAAGGGGTCAAGCCCTTAGGCTTGACCCCGAACTCAGTCATCAATAATCAATTAAGCATTATCGGTAGGCTTAGGTTCCGGTTTCGCCGGTCCACCGATATTATAAGTCCGTACGCCATTGAAAACACCGGTAGCTTCTCGAACATCCGGGCTTGGAACCGCCGTACCCGGCTTGGGTTTCGGACCCGCCGCGCGAACCGGGCTGCTGCCGGTGCGAGCATCGGTGTAATGAAGGGAAGGACCCTTCGCCACATGGCCACCGAACCTGGGCGGATGTGCCGCCAATAATTGAGTCCCTTTGCCCTGGCCAATGGTTCGAATCCCATGGTCCATCTTGATACCTTGTCCGCTCCCACCGAGGGGAGGAGGATCCGAAAGCCGCAGACCATTCGGAGCGACGGTATATCCGCCCGTCACGCCCTTGAGGCCTTGGGCCGCATTGTATTGCTTCCCATTGTCGGTGCCTTTCGCCTTTAGCCCGGCATCCAGCTCAACAAAAGTCCGCCCTTTAGGTTCTGGCTTTGCAGCATTCCCATCCTTGCCAACCCATCCCCTTTCCATACCTTCTTGAATCAGCCATCGGGGAGCGCCACTACTTTTGGCGGCTACTGGTGGTTTAGGTGTCATTGTGTCTTCCCTTTCTATGCAGCCCTTCCACCGACGTCGTGTCATCCAACGCCGTGGACCCTTCGAGATAAGTAATAAGCAATGGCTGTGCCAAAGATTGAAATTCCGCGAGACGCCACCGGGAAGAACGAGAAAATATTTAGTTATTACAAGTGATTATAATTTTTTCTAATTTGTGCAGATTTGAAAACAGATTGACGCGCTGCGGCCTCACGAACCCCAATTTTGGGGTAGCCCCCCCTCAAATTTTTGGGCTTCCCGGCACGAAGTCCTCAAATGACGCGGGTTTGCGCGTTTTTTAGGCGGCAAAGGCCAGCTGGAGCTGATTCATCTCACCGCTGCGAAAGATGGTGTGGCGGATGGCGCGCCATTCCTGGGCTCCTTCAATCGCGCGGAATTTGCGACGGGCGTCCACTCCCAGGCGGCGGGCCAAAGTGCCCAAATTCTGGAGAGCATCCTGAGCGTCTTGAAACTGGCCCTGGGCCTGGTGACAGAGCGCCTGACGCTGGGCCAGATCCATCGACTGGCTGCGGGCTAAAATCGCCGAGCGGCGGGATTGAAGCAGGCTGTCTTTCAGAAAAGCCAATTCCGCATCAAAGGAAGCCTGCTGTTCGGTATAAACGGGGGCCGGGCTGGCAGAGACCATCTCGATGGTGGCGATGGGCAGGGTGGGCAAGGTCTCGGGATTGACGGCCTTAACGGCGCCGCGGTTCCAAAGTTTGGCAACACTAGGATTGGAAGTGAATTTCGAGGAAGTTTGAGAAGAATTTTTCGGGTTGCTGGAAAGTTGCGTGCTCAAGGCATGCCTCCTTCATCAGCATGCCCCCGCAAAGCTGTCTACACCCTACAAGTAAGCAAAGGAGATGCCAGCGACTCGAATCATTCCAACTGACGGCGAATTAAACATATAACCAGTTGTATTTATTTGATTTTTTTATAAGAATCCGCGGGGCTTGCCGGGTAGTTGAGAGAGAAAAACGAAGAAAAATTGGGGCTGAAGGCCTCAACGACTGGAAGCAAGGGGGGGACTTCCCCCCACTAAACGGGCGAGACGCACGAGTCCGGGCGCCTGGGAATCCACACGAACCAGAGCCTCGTATTGACGGAGGGCCTCGGTGCGATTTCCGGCCTGGACTAAGGACAGGACTAGATTCCGCCGATATCGGGAATCCGTCCCACGAAGGGTCACCGCCAGCCGAAAGCGATCGGCTGCCTCGGAATAGCGCCCCGCATCGTATTCGATATTCCCCAACTCGTATTGGGCTTCGGAAAATCGGGCATCCACCCGCAGTGCCGCCTCGAAATCCACCCTCGCGCCGGCCGTGTTCTGGCGTTGATCCCTTAGGAATATCCCGCGGTTGACCAGGATATGGGGATTGGCGGGATCGATTTGCAAAGCACGGCCATAATACTGTTCGGCCGTCGCCACGGAGGTCGCTTGCTGGTCCAAGGCTCGGTTGTTCCAATGCCAGGCCAAAAACTCCCTTAAACTAAGCCTGATGGTGGACCTATGCTGGGCATCGAAAGCCCCATAGACGGGATCGAGCAAGTAAGTACTACCGCCAAGAGATAGTCCGGTCGCGATGTGCTGGACACTGTCTCCATGGCTGTCAACTCCGACCCAAACCGGATAAACCGTGAAGCCGGCCCTTTGCATCAAGGCCAAAAGAACTTTCGTGAATTCGGTGCAGTCGCCGCCGCTATTGGCAAGGGTCTCGTCGAAATTTCGCTCCGGAGGATTCGTTTGCACCTGGAGATTCAGACCTTGGGCGTCGGTGATCCATTGGAATAGATGCTCGGCCAAGGCACGGTTGACGCCGGTGGGCAAGCGATTCGCGACGCGCCACGAAGCGACCTCTTGATCGAAACGTCGCAAGGCAGTCAGGGTCGTCGCATTCTGCGAAGGGGTCCAAGGCAGGGCTTCTCCTGCGAAGCGGCGATAGGCTGAAGCAAGGGTCGAAGAACTGAGGACGGGTGAGAAAAGTTCCGCGGAATCGAGATTGTTGTCGGTCCCGCCGCGAAGCGAACCTGCTTGAACCCGCGTGTAGTCGATGGAGGTGAAGCCTTGGTCCAGGCTGGCATTGCTTTCGCCCGCGACGATGAGATCGCCGTACAAGGTCTGCAGCGCAGGATCGCTCGAGAATCGGAGTGTATAAGAGGGTGGCGTCAAGGCCCTTCCCTTTTCTCGTCTATCGAATCGTTAGTATAGGAAAAATTGTCCCGTTTGGGGCCTTATCGAAATCTCAGGGGATGAGTTGCGGAGAATTGCTAGGACTTGGGAATCCCTTACCTCGAGCCGATTTGCCGCCGTGCCGAAGACTCCGTTTCGGGCTTTTCCTGGCGCAGGAGCTCCGTGGCCGTCATGATCCCCTCTTCCAGCCAAGCGAAATCTCCCTTCAAGACACGGCCGGCCAAGCGATAGGCCCGCATATCGTCGCTGTCGAAGAGGGACTTGAAACGTCTCCGGATTTCTTTTCGTTCGTAGCGGCAGAAAAGATCCGCCAATTCGACGGCATTCGCGTATTCGCTCTTCGCCCCGGCCAGGGCTAGGGCTCGGCTGCAAGCGACGCTCATGACGAACAAGGACACGCCGATTTCGACGAAGTGGGCCAAGAGCACCTGGTGGCGCTCCAATCGCAATTGATAACGTGCCATCCCGTGAAAGATAGACCGCGCCAGTCGGTGCGCCGTGCGGTCGATGAAACGGTAATGCTTGGCTAGTGGCCCCATCTCGCCGTGCTTCAACCAAGAACCCACGGTGATCCATTGCCGGGGATACCACCAAGCATAGAATCCACCCATCTTGATCAACCCGCGAAATTTTTCCCCCAAACCCGCCTTTGGATCGAAGACCTTCTTGCCCAATTTCATATGGGGATCCAAAGCCTCGCGGGCGATGAAGAGGTGCATGATCTCGGTGGAGCCTTCGATGATGGTGTTGATGCGGGCGTCACGCATCATGCGTTCCACGGGAAAAGGTTTTTCGCCCCGCGCCTGCAGGGATCCTGCGGTCTCGTACCCTCTGCCACCTCGAATCTGCATGGTGTGGTCGAGGATCTTCCATCCCACTTCCGAACAGAAGAGTTTGGCCATGGCCGCCTCGAGCCGAATATCGCGCCCGCCCTGGTCCACCAATGCGGAGGCATAGAGGGTCATCGACTCCATCGCGAAAGTGTAGGCGCTCATCCACGCCAGCTTGCTGGCCACCGCCTCGTGCTTGCCGATGGGCGCGCCCCACTGGACGCGCTCATTGGCCCAATCGCGGACGATGTTCAGGCATTGCTTGGCTCCGCCGGTGGAGGCGGCGGGCAAGGTGAGACGGCCCGTGTTCAGCGTCACCAAGGCCAGCTTGAGCCCGCGCCCCACACCCAAAAGGATATTTTCCTTGGGCACTTTCACGTCTTTGAATCGCAGCAAGCCGTTTTGAATGGCCTTGAGCCCCATGAATTCGCAGCGATGGATCACCTCGAAACCGGGCGTCTTCGTCTCGACGATGAAGGCGGTGATCTCTTTGGCGCTAGTTTTGGCCATGACCACCAGGATGTCGGCCACCGGACCGTTGGTGCACCAGAGCTTCTCCCCGTTGATCAGGTAGAAGTCGCCGTTCTCAATGGGAGTCGCCGTCGTCTTCATCTGCGCGGGATCGGAACCGACGGAGGGCTCGGTGAGGGCGAAGGCGCTGATGGAACCGTCCCGAAATCGCGGGAGGAACTTTTGCTTCTGCTCTTCCGTGCCGAAAAGCTTCAAGGGCTGGGGAACGCCGATGCTTTGATGCGCTGAGAGCCACACCGCCGTGTTGGCGCAATAAGCGGCGACGGACATGACGGCCCGATTGTAGTTGATCTGGCTCAGGCCCAATCCGCCGTATTTTTCGGGGATCTTCATCGCGAAGGCGCCGAGCTTGGCTAAGCCTTGGATCACCGGGGCCGGCATTTCACCGCTACGGTCCACCTCGTCGGGATCTAGATTTTCGCGGAGAAACTTTTCGAGTTGGGCGATGTATCGGTCTCCGATCTCGCGATCGGCGGGAACTTGGTCGGGAAAAGGGAAGGCCCAATCGGGATGAAAGCGCCCCATGAAGAGTTCACCGACGAAGCTGGGGTTTTCCCAGTCGCTCTCGCGGGCGGCCTCGGCGACTTCCATCGCCTCGCGCTTGCCTTCACTGTCTCGATCGTCGGGAAGTGCGGACATGACGACCTCCTTCCGTAAACGAAATCGATGCTAGGGAATCTTCTGGCCTAGGGCCTCGGACAGTCGTTCGACGACTTCACCGTTCAGGGCACTGACCATGACGAAGTCTACCATGACGGGATCGCGGCGGCCACGATCTTCGAGAATCTCGATTTCATAGCGCAAATCGCCGTTTCGGGGATAATCGGT
>JAIOPF010000239.1 GCA_021414045.1 Deltaproteobacteria bacterium
CGTGACCGCGACTGGCAATCACAATCCGATCACCGAGACCGGAAAGCCCGTCGACAAGACGGATAAGAGCGTCAAGCTCGTGACCGGATTCACCGTTCCCGCCAGCGTCGGATTGCTCTCCGGCCCCATCGGCGGAGGCGCGCTGACGGCCACCCTCGACGGGACTCTCGACCAACTGCCCGAAAGCTGCACACCTGGTGGCGGCGGCACGCCTGGTCCCACTCCCGGCGGCTCGACGGGTCCCAGCGAATTTTCCATCTCCGACGGAACGAATAGCGGGATCGGTAGCCTGGATTTCGGCTCCACCCTCGTTTTGGTCACGACCAACAAGGGCCATACCATTCTCGACTGCACCGAGGCTTCCAACCGTGGCATGGTGACGAAGATGATCACCATCACCAACAAGGCGGATGGCGAGCGTCATCTTAAGATCGGCCAGCCCGCCGACACCGACGTCGACGGCAAGGATCCCCTTTGTAGCGGGGGCAGCGAGTTCGTGCGCGGCTCGATCAGCGCCACGGGAGGCGCGACTTGCGAGACCGTGAAGGTTGCAGGCAAGGATTTCGTCTCGGGAGATTGCAAGATTCCCGCGGGACAGCCCAACGCGAAGATCACTTTCCCGATGATGTATATTCCCTATAACTTTGTCGCGCCCACCGGAGGGACTGCTCCGGAGGCCACGCCCGCCGCCACTCCCGCGGCGACGACGCCCACCGGCGGCGACACCGGTTCTCTGGTGATCGAATACGACGACGGCAAGAGCTTCGCCTTCGGACTGAAGGGGAAAACCGAACCCGACAGCCGCGACTCCTTGAGCCTCTCGAAGGTCAAGGACGGCACGCCTTCCAAGAAATTGATTCGCAACAAGGGATTGATCAAGTTCTCGCTGAAAGACAGCGATCCGAAACCCTTCAGCCAGGATTTCGTCGTCAAGAATTCCAGCGGCGACACTTGGCAGAACCTGAGCGTCACGCTCGAGGAAGCCCCGGCTTTCACGGTCACCGCGCCCGCCGCGACGACCGTGGGTCCAGGAACCGCCGATGCCCCGGGAACCACCGGCTTCAGCGTCTCCTACAATCCCAGCGCCTCAGGCTCCGTGGACAAGGGCAAGCTGGTCGTGCACTTGACCAAGGCCGGTTCGACGGCCGAGACCGTGCTGACCTTCGATCTCGAGGGCACCGTCGGGGTCGATCCCATCCTAGGAAATTACAAGCTGCACATCGACTTCCTCACGGCCTTCATCGACAACGCGCTGCAGACCAAGCCGGTCGAATCGCTCGACTTCCGTCAATTCCCGGCCCAGGCTCCGGCGCCGCAGACCATCAACGTCAGCGACGTCAACGACGAGGAATTGCAGCCGGTCGACATCATTCCGCTGGATTTCGATCCCTTGAACGCGAACGTCGCCCAACGCAGCACCGCCTTGCGCATCTTCAACGCTCAAGGCTCGGGATTGGTGCCGGGACAGGATTCCTCGCTCTGTCACGAGCCGGATCCCATCAACGTCGCCTATAAGACCGGAGATTGCGCCTACTTCTACTTCAATATCGGCACGGGCGACGACAGCCAGGGTATCTACGATGAAGAGACGGGAAACATGACGATTCCCAACCTCAAGTTGCGGATCCAGAATCCCTATCACGGCAACGTCGGCGGCGTATGGCCCCCGAGCAATCCGGCTCTGAGTTCTCCCGGCGACAATATCCTCGATACCGTGATGGATCTTTCCTTGACGACCCTGATCCTCGATAAAAAGGACGAAGGGGACCTTTCCCTGGTGCCCGACTCGCGGATCAGCCGCAGCGACTTGAGCGTGTCGAGCCGCGCCGAGCGCCTGGGTGAGCCTTGTCCCGAGGATCCCGCCGTCCATCCTCACTTGAAGTGTTACCTGACTCCCGATGGGAAGTATTTCCAGGGAAGGGCGCTTTCGCTGAGGGCGGGCACTGACGGAGTTTACGACGTCGTCGTGGTCGGCGTTGGCCAATTCCAATCGCGCTCCAACGAGCCCGATACGCCCGTTTTCATGGATAACAGCCGGATTTACTTGGCCATCCAAGGACGCTTCTGCAAGGAAGGCAGCAGCTGCGAATAAGAAGTTAGATTAGAGAGAAGTAGAATAAAGTCCCCCGTCGCGCCAGCGCCGGGGGATTTTTCTATCCGCCGGATTCCTTTTTGGCGTCGATCTCCTTCCATTGCTGCAGCGTCAGCGCTCCGGCAAGCGCGGGTTTTTTCTCCGCGATGGTCGGGTATTTTTCGCATTCCTTGGCATTGATCTCGGTCCAGGACTGGTATTTCTTCGGGACCTCGTCTTCGGCGTAGATGGCCTCGACGGGGCACTCGGCGACGCAGAGGTTGCAGTCAATGCAGGTGGCGGGGTTGATATAGAGCATCTCCGGCGCCTCGTGAAAGGCCTCAACGGGACATACGATGGCGCAGTCGGTGTATTTGCATTTAACGCAGTGTTCCGTGACGACATAAGTCATGATAGGCCTCCTTTCCGAGGGCGTGATACAGGCGAATTATCGCTAATTCACCGCGTCAAAAGCCAACAAAAAGAACCCCTTGGACCGATTCTCCACCCCGCAACTATTTGCGCCCGATGACGAGAAATTCCATAGGTATGTCGATGGTTTCCGGGCCGCGGGGGGGAAGGGGAATGGCGGTTCGGAGGTTCCGGGGGAAAAGGGATATGTCGAAGCACTCCGTCTCGAGCTTCCGATGCAAAATTTTAGCGGGAATTTGTGGAATTCTCGCCCTTGTCGCCTGTCAATCCAACAAAGATCCTTTGCTTTTGGATCAACCGACGCCTCCGCCCACCGCCGCGCCTGGACCCGGTGACGGTTCCAGCGGGCAAGAATGTTTCGTCAACTTCCGATCCATGCTGCAACTGAAGGTGAGCGCCAAACCCGCGGGCGATGCCTTGGAAGTATTGGATTCCAATCCCATCGCCATCCCGAGCATCCCGATCGAGGTCAACGGAGACCAAGTCTCGATCAGCGGGGATAAATTTCCGGTGATCATCTTGACGCGCTTGAGCAATAGCGCCGACTTGCGTTTCAGCGGCGTGGCCGGAACCAAGGCGACGGGCACGCTGAACGCCGAGACGGGCGAGATCAAGATCGACGGCATGCAATTCAACCTGGAAGTCCTGCAGAAGGGAACCACCCAGCCGCTGCTTCCCGGCAAGAGCGTCATCGGCGGCATTCAACTGACGACGGGCACCGTCACGGCCACGGGGAATTTGAACCCTATTCAGGAACAGGGAAAACCTTTGGACAAAGGGGATCTCTCCCTGACCTTGGTGTTCGGCGTCACCCTTCCGAGGGACTTCACACCCTTGGTGCCCTTGAACGCGGCAACCTCGACGCCCTTCCCGAAAATTGCGGCTCGGCCAATCCCGACAACCAACCGCCTCCCGGACAAGAGCAGCCCGAAGGCCTTCAGGTCTCCGTCGAAGGGCAGCCCGAAACCTCTCGAATCGATTTTGGTCTCGCGCCGGTGGTGTTGAGGAAGCTAAGCGGCAAGGATATCCTCGATTGCAGCGACGCCGAATTCCGCGGCAGTTTTTCCAGGTTGGTGACCATCAAGAACGCCGGTTCCTCCGAACGCGTCGTGAAGTTCATCCAACCCATCGACAAGGACGACGACGCCAAGGACCCGCTCTGCAGCGGCTCCGGCGAGTTCGTTCGCGGATCGATCCAATTGCTGGGCGCCGCCACCTGCGCCTCCGTCAAGGTCGCTGGCAAGGATTTCCCCATCGGCGAGTGCAAGCTCCCGCCGGGGGATAACGGGATCTCTTTTCCCATGATGTACGTGCCTTTCAATTATCAATCCCCGGCGTTGGGCCAAGACCCCCCGCAGGATAAGGCCGAATTTTCCTTCGAATACGGGGCCGCGAAACCTTTCGCCATCGCCTTGAGCGGCCGGACGATTCCGGACGTGCGCGACGTGCTCAGCGTTTCAAAGGTGAACAACGGCGTGGTCTCTCCGAAAGAGGTCAAGAACAAGGGCAGCTTGAAGCTCGCGGTGGAGAAGGTCGCCGATTTGCCCTTCACGCAAAAGCTCGTGCTCAAGAATTCGGGGACGGACACTTGGGAAGAGGTGCATTTTGAATTCGTCGGAGGCACCGCATTTTCGGCCGTCCCGCCCACCGAAAACCGCCTTCCGCCCTCGGACGGAAGCCAGGTCGGGAAAATGGAATTCGACCTCACGCTGAATCCCGGCGCCCAGACCGTCGTTAACGATACGCTTAGCATCCACATGGTCAAAGTCGGCAGCCGTACCGCGGACAACCCCAACGGCATCGAAGCGCGCATTACCTTGAATGTGGTCGGCACGGTCGGAGTGCCGAAGTTGACCGGAGACGTCTATCTTCAGTTCGATTTTCTTACCGCCTTGATCGACCATTCAATCATCGACGAGCCGCTGGAGACCATCGACTATCGAAAACAGCCGGAACTAGCCCCAGAGCCCTTGAAATTGCTTCTGACCGATACGGACGATCCCGCCGTGCAGAACGTCGCGCTAGAGACGAATGTCGTCGATGTGCTCGACCCCGGCCTAAGCCTCGCGGATCGCGTCAAGGTTTTGCGCGTCTTCACCTCGCGAGCCAGCGTTGGCATCGACGGGCAACGCCTTGGTTCGGGAGACGGTTCCGACCGCTGCCGGGAACCCGCGACTCTGCTAGCCCTTTACCACAGCGGCGATTGCTCCTATTTTTACCATAATATTCTGGCCAGCGAACCAGGCCTCTACGATTCGGAGACCGGCCAATTCACCTTGCCCGGAATATTGTTGCGGATGCAGAACCCCTATCATGCGGATATTCTCGGAAAATGGCCGGCCAGCAATCCCTCCGGCAATCCGGATTACCTGATGGACGCGTCGCTATCCATCACCTTCACGACGCATCTTTTGGACCGGCGTTCGATTGTCGAAGGAGGGCGCGAAGTGGTCCTCGTTCCGGACGGACGTGTCTCGGAAACGGAATTAGTCATGAAGGACAAGCGTCTGGGGCAAGAATGTCAGGAAGGTTATTTCGACGACGTGCAGCCTTGGTTCCGCTGCTATCTCTCCACTGGCGATCGGTATATGCAAGGCTACGAAGCCACTTTAAGAGCGGGGCAGACGAAATATTACGACGTCGTCTTGGTCGGGGCGACTCAATTTCAGCCGGGCGGCCCGGATACGAACAATCCGGATTTGCCCTGGTTCTTGGGCGATAGCGGCGGCAGCCGCATGTATATCGCCATCCAAGGAAGACTCTACAAGCCCGACTAATGCGCCAGATCCACCGCGATGCCTAGGATTTGCTGGGCAGGGTTGACGGTGATGCTGCGTGTCGGCGCGACATTTCCGGCGACGCTGTTGGCGCTATCCCAGATTCCCACCTGCGTCCGCGAAGTTTGGACGTACAGGACGTTTTCCAAGAAAATCGCCTGGTTCATATCCGTGGTCATCGTCGTCGTGTCGCCGGTTACTTCGCGGTCGGCGGGAACCGTCCCGGTCAAGGTC
>JAIOPF010000240.1 GCA_021414045.1 Deltaproteobacteria bacterium
AAATCCGGCTGACCCTTGGCGTCTTTCGGGATCTCGACTTGTTCTCCCGAGACGCTATCTCGCAAGACGGGGACGTAGACGGGTTGTGCGGCGCTGCTCTTGGCTTTCATGCAAGACTCCTTTGGCGTTTAAACGGGCAGGGGTTTGCCGGCGGATAGGGTGGAATGGTACTTCGCGAGGGTCGCGCCCGTCGGGCCGGCGAGAGCTTCGCCCTTCGGTGCCAGCCCGATTTTCGGTGCTCCGGGTTTCGGCGCGAGCGAAGCTAGCTTTTTCTCCGCCACATGCAAGGCGACGACCTTCTGCTCGTATTTTTTCTTGGCGACCAAGGCCTTGGATTCGAAGGTCTTCGCTTGGGGATTTCCGGTGGCCTTGAAAGCCTTGGCGCTGTTGTCGTACTTTTCGTACTCGGCCTTGGCGGCGGCGACTTCGCCTTCCGCGCTTTCGACCTTCGCCTTGGCGGCATCGACGTCCTTGGTTTTTTTCGCCGCTCCGGGAGTGACCTTGGCCTCGAGAAATTCCGGTTTGGGCAAATGCTTGGGCTGCCACTTTCCGCCGCTCAGCGACTTGAGGTCTTTTTTGGGACCCGAGTAGGCGTCGGTTTTTTTAGGACCGTCTTTTTTGGGAGAGAGAAATCCCGCGGGGGGGAGTCCAATCTCGGTCGGCTCCGCCCGAGGTCCGAAGAAAACTTTGGCAGGATCTAAAGATTTGGAAGAACTCAGTGACATCGTATGCTCCTTGAGACCTATTGAGTCTCACCCCTCTATAGAGCAAGGCCGATGCCATTCATTAATTACATGATATTATTTAATATTTCGTGTTTTTTACCGATTTGGGCTCAGTCAGTTTGACACATCCTGAACAGAAATTTGCGCAAGTTGTATAGGTTGGACAAAAAAAAGACCCTGGGACAATCCCAGGGTCTTTGGTGAGGAAGGGTATAAAAATCGAAGGGTGAAGCGGCTTAAGCTTCCCGAGCCACCTTCTCTTCGGACGGATGCAGGATTTCGTGCATGCGCGCCAGGAAGGGGCAGTCGGTCACCGAAAGATAATCCAGCACCGCGAGGGTTTCTTCGTTGCCGCCTCGCTTGAGCAGCTGCAGCGCGGTTTCCAGCGAGAATCCCTTGTTTTCTTCGACGAGTTTTTCGAGGGCGTCGATGCAGCCGTTGAGGCGATTCAAGTCTTCTTGAATCTGCTGATCGGCGCTGACATTGCCGAGCTCCGGAAGCTGTTCCGCGGAAATTTCCAGGGCCAAGACGCTCATGAAGAAGTCGTAATCCGCGATCTGGGACCGAAGCTCATGGATGCCTTCCATCGCTTCCAGATAGACCGAATACTTCTGTTGCTTGGCCTCGCGGCGCTCCTGCAGATCGATGACTTGGGCGATTTGTGTGATTTGAGTTTCTTGAGTCCGTGCTTCCATTACTACCCCCTGAGATCATCCGCTCTCCGTGGTGAAAGCGGCTATATTGACTTAACTAAGCAAAGCGAGTGCCAGAGATCGATGCGTTGAAATAACTCGCTTTTTTCAATTTTTCTTCTGTCGCTTCAGTAGAATTCCTTCACACTTTGGGCTTTAGGTTACAAAGTTGAGCGAGCTCTGGAATGTAGAGAGCCAGGACATAAAAAAAGACCCCGGAAAGGGGTTTCCGGGGTCAGAGGTTCTTCCTTTTACGGAAGGGGCTCGAAGTCTTTTTTTAAAGGGGGAGGTCCCTCTGGAGACCTCCCCCTGTGATCCGGTGTGCCTTCCGGGTCGAAGCTATTTAAAGTTTCCAGGGACCGTGCACTCGACGCTGATGTTGCCGTCGGGGTCTTTCTTGACCTCGCATTCGGTCTGGGGACCTTCGGGGGTATTCAAGGGGTCCTCGGAAAAAAGATGTTCAAGACCTTGATACAAGAGCTCGCCAAGGTTTTGTCCCAGGGAATGGTTTAAGAAGGATTGGCCTAGGGTTTTTAATTCCGCCGCCTCTGTCTGCTCGGGAACCGCACTGGGAGCGGGTTCGGAGGCTTTCGGTGTTTCTTCCCAGAGCTTGAGTAGACGAGAAATGCAAACTTGCTCGATGGGTTTTAGGCAGACCAAGCCGGTAAGGAAGTGGTCTTGCGATTGAGTGTTTTGGTTTTCGATTTCTTGCAGCACTTCACCGAGCCTGGGGTCGCGATGAATTTTTAACAGCATTTCACCGTTGGGGCCCTGGGTGGTTTGGGTCTGAGGTATCTTGATTGAATTTTGAATCGTTTCACTCATGCTCTTCTAGTAAAGCAAAGGAGGTGCCAAGAGTATTTATATTGATTTATATAGATAAATTTGAAATTTTATCCAAATATCTAACCTGAATTAGCACATCATGAGTCGATAAAAAGGTCGCGCTCAAATTGCTGACCGGAGTGCAGACGGATCAAGTCGCCCTTTTCGAGAAAGAGGCCGCGCTATTGGTGAAGCTGCGTCATCCCGCCATTGCGCCGGTCTACGGATACTTGGCGGACAGCCGAAAGCTCTTTGGCGAGAATCGCGGGCCATGTTTCTGGATGGAATACGTCGAGGGCCGCGGTCTTTTGGAAGCCGCGAAGTGCGCCGATCCCGAGAAAATTTTTCGTTGGTTGTCCGAGGCGCTCGAGGCCCTTCAGACCCTGCATGCCCAATCCATTTCGCACGGCGACCTCTCGCCGCGCAACGTCCTCATCGATAGCTCGGGGCAACTCAAGCTCCTCGATTTCGGGTTGGCCGGCGACTTCGCTTCCAGCGGAGGATTCACCGCCGGCACTCTGCCGTATCTCGCTCCCGAAAGAATCCAGGGCAGGAATTTCCCGTCGAGCGATCTCTTTTCCTTGGGGACGCTTTTCTACGAGGCCCTCGCGGGAAAGCATCCGCGCGCGGCCAGCCGTAGCCTTCAAGAGTTGATGCGCGCCTCCGCGCCACCGCTGTTGGAAGCCGCTCCGTCCTTGGAAGCGGGTTTCGCGGTTCCTTGCCGCATCCTCGACCGCATGATTCGAACCGAAATCGAAGGGCGCTTTTCGACGGCGACGGAGGTTCTCGAGGCCTTGGGCTCCGCGGAACGGCATCCGGAAATTCCCCGAGTGACGACCTACCACTCCGCCAAGATGTTCGGCGCCGAAGCAGCCTTCACCGAACTCGAAAAGGCGCTTCGCGATCTCAGGGAAAGCTCGCGAATCTTTTGGCTGCACGGGATCAGCGGGACCGGGAAAGCGCGTTTCCAGCATGAAGCGGGGTTCTTGTGTTCGGTGCGGGGAATTCCCACCCAAGAAGTATCGCCGGCGGAATTTCCGGCTTTCTGGGCGGAGAAGCGATTTCTTTCTGGCGAGGGACCTCGGGCTTATTTTTTCCGCGACTTGGACGCCCAAACGGCGGAATCCCTCGCCGCATTGTTAACTTTAAAGCGCGGAAATTTTCCGGCCAAGGATTTGCTATTCGTCTTCGCGTGGAACGACGATCGCCTCAGCGAGGATACCCGCCGTTTGCTCGCGGCGATGCGCGAGGCCGCGGGATCCCAAGAGATCCTGCTGAAGAATCTCGACCCGACGGCGACGCGCCGACTCCTGCAAGAATCCTTGGGAGAGGTCGCCGCCGAAGAGCTCGCCGAAACCCTGTTTCAGCAAACCTCCGGAAATCCCCGCATGCTGATGGAGTTGATCCGTCTGCTGCGCGAGGGTCAGGCCGGCGAGCGCAGGCATTTTTCCCGCGATTGGCTGGAGCGCTTGAAGAGCCTGCATTCCTTCGAGGATATTCTCGAAGCGCGGCTTGCCTCGCTGGCCGAGGTCGATCGAAAAGTCTTGAACTTTCTTGCCACTGCCGGTGAAGCCGTTTCCGTCGAGTGTTTGTCGCGCGCATTGGAGGACGTTCCGGATTTGGTTCCGCGCCTGGAATCCCTGCGGGACCGCGAACTTCTGAAACGCGACGGCGTTAGCGGCGATTGCGGCCTTGCCATGCCCGCGCTGGCTCCGGCCTTGCTGGGCCGGATTTCACCTGAACAACGCCAAAGCTTGCATCGTCGATGGTTGGAAATCCTGCCCGGTGAACCGGCCTGGATGCGGGTTCGCCTTCGCCAGGCCTTGGCCTTGGAAGACCAAGGGCGGGTAGCCGAGTTGGCGCTCGGCGTCGTCGAGGCGTTGACCCAAACCGGGCGGGCCGAGGAGGCCCTCGATTTCGCGAGGCGATCCCGGCCATATATGCGGGATCCCGTGGATCTTTCCAAGCTGCTCCGCGCGACGACGAATCTCCTGACCGGACTCGACCGCTACGCGGAGGCCATCGAGGCCGCGGAAGAAGTCTACCGGTTGGCCGCTCCCGATGAAGCCCCCGAACTGAAGGCGGTGAAATACTGGCTGGTCACCGGAATCGCCTTCTTGAATCTCGGGGACGAGACCGAGGCCGCGAGGCGATTTCAAGCCTGCCTCGCCGCCGCACCCGGCCAGGAGAAAGGCGAAATTCTGCTCTATCAAGTCCGCGCGCGCGGTCTTTTGGGCGTCCATGAATTGAAGGAAGGACGGCGGGAGGCCGCGAAGGCGCATTTCGAAGCCGGATTGGCCTTGGTGGGGCCGAAGGGCCGGCGCCGCGCCGAGCTCTTTCGCAATCTCGCCGGCGTTTTCGCCGAAGAGGGCGATTGGTCTCGCGTCTGGGATTTGCTGGACGAGGCGAAGCGGCTTTATCAGGAGGAGGGACATTTCCAGGGTGAGTTCGCGGCCTGGTTGCAAGAAGGCAATTTGGCTCTGCAAAAGGGCGATCCACTTCGTGCCGATGCCGCCTATGTCCGCGCCGAAGCTTTGGCCGCTTCCCAGGAAGACGACATGTTCCTGGCGCGAGTTTGGAACAATCGCGCGGTCTTGGCCCGGCGGCGCGGAGATTTGGCCTCGGCATTGGACGGCTTTCGCAGGGCCTTTGAGGTTTTGCAGGCTTTGGGAAACGAGGATGATTTGGGAGAGCATCTCTCCCAGTACGCCAAGACGGAGTTCGCCCTCG
>JAIOPF010000241.1 GCA_021414045.1 Deltaproteobacteria bacterium
GTCGCGATGCCCACCGTCCTGTCGGTGACGATGGCGGTGGGTGCCCGACTCTTGGCGAAACAGGAAGCCATCGTCAGTCGGCTTTCCTCGATCGAGGAATTGGCCGGAATGGACGTGCTCTGTTCCGATAAGACGGGCACTTTGACTCAGAACCGCTTGAGTCTCGGCGATCCCTATTGCCTTCCCGGCGTGCGGGGAGAGGAGCTAATCCTGGCCGGCGCTTTAGCCTCTAGGGCCGAGGATCAGGATCCCATCGATTTGGCCGTGCTGGCCGGCGTCTCCGAGGCGAAATCCCCGCAGGCCTATACCATCCTGCATTTTCGGCCCTTCGACCCGGTGAGCAAGCGCACGGAGTCCGAAGTCAAAGGGGCGGATGGAAAAATTTTCAAAGTGACCAAGGGCGCTCCCCAGGTGATCGTCGCGCTCAGTCAAGACGCCGCGGCGAATTCCCAAATCCAGGCCCAAGTCGAAGCCCTGGCGGCGAAGGGCATCCGCGCCTTGGTCGTGGCGAGGGCGGAGGCGGCGGGCCCTTGGAAGTTGCTCGGCATCCTTCCGCTCTTCGATCCTCCGCGTCCCGACAGTCGATCGACCATCGCGATGGCCCAGGCCATGGGCGTGAAGGTGAAGATGGTGACGGGCGACCAGCTCGCGATCGCGCGGCAGATGGCGGCGCAATTGGGGATGGGAGCGGATATTCTCGACGCCGGCACCCTGGATTTCGCCGACGCCGCCAAGGCCGCAGAAAACCTGAAACGCATCGAGGGCGCCGACGGCTTCGCCCAGGTTTTTCCCGAACATAAATTTCGCATCGTCGCGGCGCTGCAGAGCGCGGGTTTTATCGTCGGCATGACGGGGGACGGCGTCAACGACGCCCCGGCCCTGAAGAAGGCCAACTGCGGCATCGCGGTCTCCAACGCCACCGACGCCGCGCGAGCCGCCGCGGCCATCGTGCTGCTGACGCCCGGGCTCTCCGTCATCATCACCGCCATTCAAGAGGCTCGGCGCATCTTCCAACGGATGAATGCCTACGCGATCTATCGCATCGCCGAGACCATCCGCGTCATGCTCTTCATGACGCTCTCCATCATCGCCTTCAATTTTTACCCCGTCACCGCGGTGATGATCGTCTTGTTGGCCCTGCTCAACGACGGGGCCATCCTTTCCATCGCCTACGACCGAGTGAGTTTTTCGGACAGGCCCGAGGCTTGGAACATGCGGCGCGTTTTAGGCGTGGCGACGATCTTGGGCGTGGTGGGAGTCGTCGAGTCTTTTGGGCTCTTCTACGTCTGCGATCGCTATTTGCACTTGAGTCGCGATTTCATCCAAACCTTGATTTACCTGAAGCTCTCCATCGCCGGGCACCTGACGGTCTTCGTGGCGCGGACGCGAGGCCCCTTTTGGTCGACTCGGCCCTCGAGTCTCTTGCTGGGAGCGGTGATGGCGACTCAGCTCATCGCCACGCTGCTCGCGGTCAACGGCATCCTGATGGCGCCCATCGGATGGGAGGCCGCCGGTTTCGTCTGGATCTATGCCTTGACGTGGCTTTTCATCGAGGACCAGGCCAAGCTCTTGAGTTATTGGATTTTGGATAGGAAGGCGCGCTAGAACTTGGTCGGCGACAGGCGCTCGATGCTCAGCTGAAAGGCGCCGTAGGCCCCGATGTTGAACTTGTCGTCGCTGCGCGTGGCGATGCCGCCCACGACGAAATTGAGCGCGCGGCTCTTCTGTCCCAAGACCATCACCCGAGCGGAGAGCCCGAATTGGTCTTCCACTTTGGTTCCGTCGAAACCCGCCAAATCATCGCGCCATACCCGGCCATAGTTCGCGTGGATTCCCCAGTACTGCTGGTGAAAATCCAGCCCGGTCATGAAGTTCTTCCGGCCCTTGAGCGGAGTGGCGCCGTTCGCCGAGGAGTCTTGTACCGGCACGAATTGTCCGTAGCCGACGGAGAGGTCGAAATAATTTCCTAAACCCTGCTGCAAGTAGACGCTGGGCGAGAGCGCGCCTCCGGCGTCGGTGGCCGCGATGCCCGGCAAGAGCGAGGGCAGGCTGTCCTGGGGATAGTAGACGTAGCCCAGGGTTCCGCCCAAAACGGTGACCCATCCCGGCATTTTATTGGGATCGAACATGTTGAAGGTCGCGAGTCCTTGGATCAGGCCCAAGCCTTCCTTTTTCCCGCCGAGGGCGGCCGAAGCGGACAACTTGAGGTCGACGGGAAAGGACTTCGTCATCGGCTGATGGAAGCGAACGTCGCCGCCCAGGCCCAAGTGGATGCTGGCGTCGGCGAGATTGCCGTCGGTGAACCCTTCGTAAGACCAATCGCGGAAGCGGCGATGGATGGTATTGTCCCAGTAGTTTCTGCCGATGCGGAATTGCCATTGGGAGGACGGCTTGAACTGCGCGTAGAGCTCGGGGATGTCGAGCCGGACGTCGCTATCGGGAATCTTGAAGAGCCGCGGGTCGGGAGTCAGGCGAAAGAGACGGACCTTGGCGTCGGAGAGCGCGTCTTCTCGGCCGATCTGCAAGGCGGGGCCCACGATCGTGGTCACCTCGGGGGTGAACTCGTAGCGTAAACGGGGCGCGATGCGCAGCCCGTAGTCGTATTGATCATTGATGTCATGGAAGGGAAAACTCCCATCCACGTTCAAATCCAGGGTTAAATCACCCATGGCCTGTGTACCCCCAAATGGAGCGAGCGCTCTACCTGAAGTATCGGGAATGACGCAAGAAAGTTACGGGCTTTCCCATGCCGCCGCGAGTCATGGATTTTTGTGAAAAAATAAATATAACTATATGAAATATATGGGTATTATTTTTTAGCGGGGAAGGGGAGATCCTGGGATTCCGCATCCCAAAACGTAAAGGCCTCGAGGTAGTGGGTGAAATAGCCCTCTTCGGCTCGGCGTTTTTCCATGGCTTCCTTGGCCGCTTCGACCAAAAGACGCTCGCGGCCGAGGTCGAGAACGCCGCGAAGGACCCGGGTTCGCAAGAAGACGAAGTAGGTATCCATGGCGTCGCCCAGGCAATAATCCTCGATGCGAAAGAGGTCTCCGGCCTCGAAGAGCTCTTGCACCATGTCGCCCTTCGTATCCATCTTGCCGGGTTTGCCCAAGATCTTCGAGAAGAGGTTGAGGCCGCCTTTCCAGCGGATGGCGCCGTAGTTGGTCAAAAATTCATGAAGGTCCAGGTGGTGCTCTTCGTTGAAGCGGTAGCGCGGCCCGAACTTATCGTAGTGGGATTCGCGGATAGTGATGCCGAGGCGAAAGGCCCACAGCTCCAGCACCCGAAGATCGAATCCCTTGCCGTTGAAGTCGATCAATACCGGCCGGTTCTGGTTGTAGGTCTCCCAGAAATGTTCGGCCAGGCCTCGGGGCCCCTTGGGTTCTTTGCCCAAAAGTCCGATTTTTAGGATCTCGAAGTCGGGATTGAGGCCAATGGCGGCGATGCAGACCGGAACGTGAAAGGAGGGATTGATGAAGGTGCTGCCCTCGGTCAGTCTTTCCGCCACTTGGGCCTCGTAGGCCTGTTGGTCGGTAAGGCCCTGTCCGGCATACAAGACTTTGTTGAGCAGGGCCTTGTCGATGCAGGTTTCGATATCGTAGACCAGGTAACGGAATTGGCTCGACATCTTTTGGCGCTAGCATTTTGGACGAACTTTTGCCAATTCTTTGGCGGGGAAAACGTTTGAATCCTGAACTCATCCAAAAAGCCCGGTCCGGGGACGGCGAGGCCTTCACGCTTCTGGTGGAACCCTTGCGTCCCTTGCTGCTCGCTTACCTCTATCGCCGCGTCGCCGCGAAGGAAGAAGCCGAAGACCTCTGCCAAGAGGTCCTGATGTCCGCTTATCTGGAAATTTCCCAATTTGATGCGGCGCAATCCTTCAAGCTTTGGCTCTTTCAATTTGCCTCGCGCCTGGCCGATCCCTTGACCGAAGGCCGGCAGCCCTGGGGCGTGAGCGCCCTGGAGGTACTGCAAGATTATTTGTTGGAACACGAGGCCATCCAGGGAGAACTTCAAGCGACTCTCGAGGAAGAGGAGGAAGCATATTCCATCGCCGACCACGTCGATTTTTGCTTCACGGTACAGGCGCAGAGCTTGTTTTCGAAGGAGCGAAACGTGCTTTTGCTGACCGAGCTCCAAGGCTTCTCCGACGCCGAAGCCAAGGCGATCACTGGGTTTCCTTTGGACGAGGCGCGGGAAAAACACGGCGAGGCGGTAGAGGCCCTGCGGGAACTCTTCGCCGAACGCTGTAGCCTGGTCAAGGCCGGGGCCCCCTGCACCCAGTGCCGAGATTTTTCAGAGTGGCTGAGCGGTCCGGAAGAGACCGAGGAAGAGCTTCGGGACCTTCCTCTACAACCGACGGTCAATCCCGAGGCGAGCTTCGAGAAGCGGCTTCAATGGGTGGCCAAGAGCCATCCCTTGCGAAATGCTTCCAGCCGTTTTCATGAACACCTGATGCAGACGCTGCGGCGTGCCTTGGGAGAAAAGGGGCTACTCAAGCCCTAACCGGGCCGAGGTGCCTTTTTCGTCGCCGGCCTTGCGCCGCACCAAGACCTCCGGGATTTGGTCTAGGTTCAAGAATTCCTTCCGCTGCATGATCAAACGATAATAATCCGCTCCCACCCTCACCGCCCCGTTGGGTTGGTAGCTGAGATCGGATTCCAATTCCTCGGTGGGGATTTGCGGAAAACTCCCGGCCCATTTCTCGGGAGCGATCAGTCCCGTCGATTCGAGGCGCAGACGGCGCCAGGGGGGCGCGGTGTAGCGTCCTTGCGAATCGAAGAGGGCGGCGCCGTCGTAGGTCCCCAAATCCTTTTCGCCGAGCAGCCCGAGCAAGGTGGGGGCGACGTCGATCAAACTCACCGGGGTCTCCACTTCGGCCATCCCTTCGATCTGGGGGGCGAACAGCGCCAGCACGATGTTGTTCTGTTCTCGGGTCTTGAGATCGATGCCGTGGATGCCGCCGTAAATCTCA
>JAIOPF010000246.1 GCA_021414045.1 Deltaproteobacteria bacterium
TGTTCTACATTGATCTAAATCCTAAAAGAGCCGGAATGGTCCAACATCCCAAGGAGCATCACTGGACCTCCTTTCATTACTACGCATACGGACAAGGAGACCCCCTGCTAACCCCAGCGCCGAGTTACCTTAACCTGGGAAACACCCCGAGATTGCGCCGACTCAACTATCTCTTAATGGTCCAGAAGATCCTCAAAAACGATTGGAAGGAAAAGCGCTCTTACTCTTGCGTCGCCTTCATCGGCAATCCCGACTGGGTTCAAGGAAGAATGGATCAGCTGAAGATTTTTCAAAGGATCCAGAGGAAGTCATGGAAGGCCCAATTTCTTGAAAGATTTGGGACAGTCTCTTAATAGATTCAAACCAAAAACCATTCTTGCTTATAATTTGGGCTCAGCTACGCCTAGATTTCCCCCATTTTCTATAGAGACATGGGGTCCTTTCCATTCATGACGGTAATTACAAACCAAGAACCGAATCCGAAGATATTTTTTTAGATTTAAGGAAAATTTATGAGAAATGTAAGCATCGGTCGCGGTAGTTACTCCGTCTTAATTCTTTTTCGATTTCCTTCCGCCGAGAAATAAGGAAATAATGCCGAATGAAAAACATTCAAAAACTTTTTGTGATGACAGCAACGCTTTCGGCGACGCTCTGCATCACCACCCGAGACTTGCCTGCGATCACCTCCATCGATAACATCCCCCAATATCCAGGCTCTCAAACGCTTTGCAACGAGCACCTCGCCGCCAATGGAGCTCATATCCTTTGGAAAAGCTTCGGCACACGAGACGTTTTACCTGTCGTGGCGGCCTATTTCGAGAAGGAGCTTGGCGTCAAAGCGGCGGTGGGCGAACATGAGGCCAAAAAAATCGCGCACCCGGCCAATGCCGACTTAATCGTCACGATTTATCCGAAAAAATTCGTGGATAGTTTCCCTACTTGCGCCCAAAAACCCGACCCATCGGCGGAGACCATCGTCCTTGTTTCTCAGGCGATCCACGAACAGCGGGCGCCTTAAGATACAGGCCCTCCCTTAACTTCAAATGAAAGGCTTTCCCTCATGCGCCACTCAATACCGCTTTCAATTCTGCCCTTAATGCTTCTCGCAATCTCCCCTTCGGTGCAGGCCCGCGACGCGGTCAGCGCCGCCGAGGTCAACGGGACCTTTACCGACAAATTCGACAGCACTTTTGATATTCTCGCTCTCGGGAATAACAAACTTCAGGTGAAATTTTCAGGAATCTATCCTTACAAGACTCCCCAAGGCGAAGCCACGGCCAACATGGGAGAAGCCTCCGGAACAGCCGACATTCATGGCGACACCGCCGTGTTCAAGCCCGAGGGTTTCGAGAAGACCTGCACCATCACGATTGAATTCACCCGACCCGGCCAACTCAAAGCCAGCCAGGAAGGTGGTTCTCCCGATTGCGGATTTGGGATGCACGTTCGAGCCGATGGGACTTACCGAAAGACCAGTGCGATCAAACCCAAGCGTGATTAACCAATGGAGGATAATGCCATGGTGCCCGAAACATTTTGCATTTATAGTGTCAAAAATTGAAACCGAAAGGTCCCCAAATGCCTAACACGAAACGTTTATTGATAGCTCTCGCATTGATTGCCACATCGACAGCTTGCACCTCAACCGTGGCTCCAAATCCCGATCCCGCGAGCAAAGTTCCCTCCACGGATGCCGCGAAACCGAATCCCTCCCCCACCCCAACCGTCTCCGCTAGCGGCAAGGCTTTTCACATCTCTGGTAATATCGACGACGCCGTCCAAGAAGGCGATGTCTGCGACACGAGCGTCGCTTTCACGGTGCCGGGAACCTTGAAGTTCACCTTCACCCCCACCAGCGCCACTAAAGGAAATTATACCTATTCCGGTCCCTTTCGAGCCACAGGCTCGGGACCCTATGAAATTTTCGCGAATGGAAAAATGCTGGTCAGCGGCACTGGATGCATCATGGGCAAATGCGCCACCTATTCCCATGATTGGAAAGCCACGCCCATCGGTCCTCAGGCCTGCGGAAAGACAAAATAACGCTACTGAAGAAAGAACAGGGACAGCGAGCAAGTGCCGAAACCGAGGATGGGCAACAAGAGCCCGCTCAGCAAAAAGGCCAACCCTTGGGAAGTCTGCTTCTTCACCAAATAGACCAAGCTAGCCACCCAACAAACCACCGCCTGGATCCCCATTAAGATAACTCCGCCCAAGGCGATGAAAGCGTTGGCATCTCCATTACGCGGCGCCGCTCCGGCTCCCACCAGGCTAACCGCGCCGATCGCCAAGGCGATCAGCAAGTTAATCGCCAATATCTTATTGAAGGGCTTCATCGTCTTCCTCCTTCGAGTCTCAACTCCTCCAAACGGGAGCTGAGCCCTTCCCGATAAAAAAGATTCATGGTGTCGAAGGGAATCAGCCGACCTTGCCCGTCCACGATATGCACGCAGGAACGCTTGACGCTGCGGACGTCGAAATTGCGGGCATCGAGGAATTGCATGATGATGATCCGAAATAAATTTTCATATCCAAGGCCCTCCGGAGCGGCGACCCGCGGCAGACAGCAAAGCAGGGACTTGATTTCTTGGGTCGCGCTTTCGGGACTATGCGAGGTGCTGAACAAGCGCAGGAGCTTGGCTTTGAGCTCGGCGTTATGCTCATAGACGATGGTATTGCCCCCGCCTTTCAGCAAATCGTCGGGATCGACGAAGCGCGTGAGCGGAACCACCTCTCCATCGATTTTCAAGGCGTAGGCCATGCAAAGGGAATCGGGGTTGCAGGGCACGGGGATCAAGTCTTCTGGAGCGAAGACCGGCGATTGCTCCAAAATACCCTGACGAACCTCGCCTAAGGTGATGCGGTCTTTCTCCGGATCGAAGCCCTCGACGCGACCCGCGATCTGGGTGGGCTGAAAAGTAACGCCGCGAACGCAAGGTTGCTTCAGTCCGAATTCGATTATCTTACCGATCTCGTGGGAGTTGAGTCCCTTCTGCAGGGTCACCACGAGGGTGGTGGAAAGGCGGACTTGATTGAGATTGGCGATGGCCTGCGCCCTGACCTCGCGCAGATCGGCGCCGCGCAGACGAAGCAAAGCTTCCTTTTCGAAACTGTCGAACTGCAGGTAAATCTCGAAGTTCGGTTGGTACCGGGCCAGGCGTTTGGCGAAATCCAGGTCTTGGGCGATGCGCACACCGTTGGTGTTGACCATCAGATGGCGAATGGGCCGCGATTTGGCCAAGTCCAGGATCTCGAAAAAATGAGGATGCAAGGTCGGCTCGCCTCCGCTGATCTGCACGATGTCGGGATTCCCCTCGTTGGCCACGATGGCGTCGAGCATCCGCTCGATTTCCTCGAGGCTACGATGACGGCCTACCTGCGGTCCGGAGCTGGTATAACAGGTCGGGCAGCTAAGGTTACAGCGATCGGTGATCTCCAGTAGGCTCAGGCAGGAATGCTGTTCATGGTCCGGACAAAGCCCGCAATCGTAAGGACAGCCATAGAGCGTTTCGGTATTGAACCTTTTGGGCAGATCCCCGGGCTTCAGGAAATCGCGACATTTTTTATAATACTCGATATCGGTGGAAATCAGGTCTTCCTGGGCGCCGTGCTCGGGACAGCGCTTGGTCATATAAACCCTCGAGCCGCGGAAGAGGATCTTCGCGTCGACCCGCCTCAAGCAGTCGTTGCAGAGGCTCAAGGTAAAATCGTAAAAGATATAGTCTCTTGCGGTCATCACGCTCTTTCCATTTTTGGATTGAACAGGACTTGCGGCCTAAGGATCTCCCGAGAATAGTAGAACAATCCCAACAAACAGGCCACTTGAATCGCGGAAAGTCCGAAGCCCAGTACCGGAAAGGGCTTGAGAAACTCGATGAGAAATCGAAAAGCAAGATAGGCGATCATGAAGATTTTGAATCGCGCCCCGTCGGCCAAGGATCGGTGTTTCTCGATACGGCGCAGGCAAAGCCATAAGCCGCCCAAGAACAGAATTTCATAGAGATTCGTCGGATGCCGGAGAATCCCGTCCCCGGAGTCGATGCCCCAGGGAAGTTCCGTGGGACAGCCGAAAGTGGCGTCTTGAAGTCCGGCGAAGAAGCAACCGACTCGGCCGATCATCATCCCCAAGATCAGCGGATAAGTCATGAGATCCCCGGAGGAGACCTTCACTCCCAAGAATTTTTTCACGATCTCGACGCCGAGCAAACCGCCCAGCAATCCCCCGACGATGGTTTTATTGGAAAGCAAAAGGAGGGTCCGCCAATGGGATTGAGAAAATTGGGCGGGATTTTCCAGCCAAGCCAAGGCCCTTGAAAAGAACAAGGCGCCTATCGCGGCCCCAACCAGGATCCATAGACGATGCTCGGTGGAAATAGGGTCGGCCTGCTTGGGGCGCAAATAGAGAAAGTACCGGTAGGCGATGAAATACGCGGCCCCTTCGAAGAGGGTGTGAAGAGGCCAGTGTTGGGTCTTTTGCAAGATTTCCGTGATGCCGGGCATGAAGTTAAGTAACCATCAAAATCAGGCACCAGCCAGGTTTATAGCACTATCGATAAACAATCTCGCCATACGCTTTGCCTTTTGACCCGCGCGCTTGTCTCCGCAAACATGGGCCTGAACCGTGGCACCTTCCGCCAAGAACATCAATTCCTCTGAAAGCGAATCGGGATCCTGGGCACCGGCTTTTTCGGCGAGATCTCGGAAATATTCTTGCATGAGACGTTTATGCTCGGCGCAAACAAGATGGCAAGGATTCCCCTGATCCGAAAACTCCGCCGAGGCATTGATGAACATGCATCCACAGAACTTCTTTCCGTTAAACCATTCGTCCAAGGTGTCGAAAATGGCCTCGAGACGTTGCCTTGGGTTTTTCCCCAACCGCTCTACGTTACGCATGAACTGATTCCTAAAAATTTCGTCTCGCCTGCGCAATACAGCAAGGATCAATTCATCCTTCGATTTGAAATGGGCATAAAGCGTTTTTTTAGTCACGCCCGCCTCTAAGGCAATCTTATCAACTCCCGTCGCGTTAAAACCGCCTTGATAAAACAAATCGAGGGCGACATCGACGATTTGATCTCTTTTTGAAGGACTGGGCATAGGGTCTCCGAAAAACTATGTGTAACATATAGTATAGTAAAAAATAACGGTTTAAACAATTCCCTTGTCCCTTCACCAAACATTTTATTTCAAAAAAATGATAATATTAAGGAAATATGTGATTTTTCGATCTAGAATCTTTAAATTATTTCATTGACCATAGTATACAGACTAGTATACTATGAAAATATAATTCGTTAAATGCGTCCTCAACCTAGTTAAGGAGAAATATCATGTCACGTATTCAACCCAATCAAACCCCTGACACAAAGTCACAAGAATTGCTCGTCGGCGTAAAAAAAATGCTCGGGGCCACGCCAAACATGTTCACCACCATGGCGCATTCTTCCGCGACGCTCGGCGTGTTTGTCGGAGCGCTAGGCGCCCTCAGCGGCAGCAAATTGACCGGTGCCTTGCGCGAACAAATTGCGCTCACGGTCGCTGGAACCAATGGATGCGACTATTGCGCTTCCGCGCATACCGCTCTCGGTAAAATGAATAAACTGGAAGAGTCCGAATTGACCCGAAACCTCGACTCCAATTCTACGGATCCAAAAACTCAGGCGGCCCTCTCTTTCGCACGCAAGATCGTCGAGGCTCGCGGCCGAGTCTCGGACGCTGACCTACAGCTCGTGCGAAGCTTTGGTTATAGCGAGGGGGAGATCGTTGACATGGTAACGGTAACTTGCATCAATATCTTCACCAACTACTTCAATCACATCGCGGACACGGAAATCGATTTCCCCTTGGTCAGAACCCAAAGCACGGCAAAAATCGCCTAAGTCAATGGGGCGGATCCATCCCCGCCCCATTGATCTTGATTTGACACCAGTTCACCGCCTTCACCAACCAAGAGGGGATCAACCATGACAATGCCAGTTAATAATTTCTTGGCGACTACCGACCCCGCGAAGCGTGAAATCAAGGACTATTCCTGGGAAGAGCTGTGCAATGACCCCATAGCCATCCAAATGCCGCTGGTACCGCCCTTCACCGAAAACACCGCCAAAGCCAAGGTCCGGCGCGCCCAGGATTTATGGAACACCAAGGATCCAGAGAAAGTCGCACTTGCCTACACCGAAGACACCGAGTGGCGTAACCGCAACGAGTTCTTCATCGGACGCCAAGCGATTACCGCATTTCTCACTCGCAAGTGGCAAAAAGAATTGGACTATCGGCTTAAAAAAGAAATATTTCTCTTTTCGGTAGACAAAATCGCAGTGCAATTCGAATACGAATGGCATGATGCCCAAGGCCAATGGTTCCGCTCTTATGGGCTTGAACACTGGGAATTCGCTATTGACGGGCTCATGAAAAAGCGCGTTTCGAGCATCAATGACCTTCCCATTCAGACAAGAACGGCCCCTGCAAAACAAGTGAGTCTTGCGGCAACGGACCCTGTGAAGGCAATCTAAGATCGATCAATTCCAAACCTCTGGCAGGAGATTGACCATTGGTATTTGACGAAACGCTGGCCGAACGCGTGAGACGCTCTCTTAAAACCACCCAAAGAATCACTGAAAGAAGAATGTTCGGTGGCATCGCATTCCTATTGGAAGACAGGATGAGTCTAGGCGTCCTGGGCGAAGACCTGGTCGTCCGCATCGATCCGCTAATCCAGGACCAGTTGTCACGTTACCCGCATGTCCGCCCCATGGACTTCACCGGACGTCCGATGAAAGGCTTTCTCTATGTCGGTCCTGAGGCCACAAAGTCGGGGCCGGGACTCGCCGCCTGGGTTAGGCGGGGCGTCACTTATGCGAAAAACATGCCGGCAAAACCAAAAAAGGTCAAAAAATGACACGCCTAATTCCCCTCGCTAGACTCTTCATACCTCTAGTCTTGTCCTTGTTTCACGCTTCATCCATTTCGGCCCGGGCCGAAACCATGCAACTCACTCCGGTGATAGACCAGGTCCTCGCCGACCCCGTTGAACCGGTGCTGGGGTCCGACGGCGAGTACCACCTGGTTTACGAATTGCAACTCACCAACGTCAGCCCTCTGCCCTGGCACGTGGATCAATTGCAAGCCCTAGGGAACGGCAAGGTGCTTGCCGAATTGAAAACCGCCGAATTGAAATCGCGGATGGGCCCCTTGA
>JAIOPF010000261.1 GCA_021414045.1 Deltaproteobacteria bacterium
CGCTTCGTCTTCATCGACGAGTCCTATTTAAAGACCCTCAAACCCCGAGAGTTGATCTGTGGGTTGGCCGAGGTGATCAAATACGCCGCCATCTTCGATGCGAAGCTTTTCCGAACGCTGGAAGAGAAAATGGACGAGATCGTTCGGGGGCGGGGCGATGGCCTTGAAGCCATCGTTCGACGCTGTTGCGAGCTCAAGGCCCATGTCGTGGAGCGCGATGAGAAAGAGACGCTGGGATTAAGGGCCAAGCTCAATTTTGGCCACACCTTGGGGCATGCTGTCGAAAGCCTGACGCACTACAAGAAATACACCCACGGCGAGGCCATCGCGATGGGGATGGTCTATGCCGCCCGCCAGTCGGTGGCCCGAGCGGGTTTCCCGGCCAAGGACGTCGAGCGCTTGAAGGCCCTGATCGAGAGGGCGGGTTTGCCCACGGAAATGCCGGCTTTTCCCAAGGCGGCGTATCGCAAAGCCCTGATGCAGGACAAAAAAAGGGTGTCTTCGCAGCTGCATTTCGTTTATTTAAATAAGATCGGAAAGTCCGACGTCATCCCAACGCCTTTTGACGAGGTGATTTGAGGTTTTTATGCCGATCGATTTCGATCCCGTTTTTCATACCGAAACCATGGTCAAGATCCTGCGCGAACAGGGCAGCACCCAATACGCCATGGAACTCGCCTCGAGGAACTCCGCGAAGACGCCCGCCGTGCCTTTGAGCGTTTCAAGAGCGGGGGCCGGCTCCCCGAGGGAGAGCCCGTCCGTGCCGAAATCGCCGAAGTTACGGTACCCGAATCGACCGTCGCCGAGGCCGAGGTTGCTTTTTCTGAAATCGAGGAGGTTCCCACAGCCGAGCCTGAGGCCCTTCCCGAGCCGGTCTTCGCGTCCGCCTCCGTCGAGACGGTCGTCGACGAAGTTCTGCACGAGCCCGTGCGACTCACCTTGGTGCCGTCCCCGGTACGGGTTTCCTCCCGCGAGAAAAAGATCCTGCGCCTGCAATCCATGCTGGCCCGCGTGCAAATCTTGAGGAAGGCCGCCGATGCATCCCAAGCGTAACATTCTCGTGATTCACGGCCCCAATCTCAACCTTTTGGGGCTCCGCGAGCCGGAAGTCTACGGTGCGGTCACGCAAAAGGACATCGACGAGACGTTGAAGGCGATCGCCGCCGAAGAAAATTTGCAGATCAAGGTTTTTCAATCCAACGGAGAAGGGGACCTGGTTGACGCCATTCAGGGAGCCGCGGGGCGTTTCGATGGGATCTTGATCAACCCCGCCGCCTATACCCACACCTCTGTGGCCCTCAGGGATGCGGTGGCGGCAGTGGGCTTGCCGGTCGTCGAAGTGCACCTTTCCAATATCTACAAACGCGAGGAATTCCGGCATCATTCGTATATCGCCCCCGTCGCGGTGGGCCAGGTTTCCGGCTTCGGCGCCTACAGCTACGTGCTGGGCTTGTACGGCCTGATTCAAGAGATCGACAAGAGGGCGGGCGACGTAACTCCTAAAGCCAAGAAAAAGACGCCTTCCCAGCGCAAAAAGTGATTCGTCTCCATGGGTACCGAAAAGATTTCCAATATATTCAAAGGCCTGTTCAAGAAAACGGGCCCCGAGCAAGAGCTCAAAGAGTTCATGGCGATGTCCGCCAAGGACCCCACCGACATGCGCCTGAAGATCAAGGTGGGCGAGCTCTATTTCAAGAAGAAGGACATCCGCAACGGGATCGCCTGGTTCCGCGAGGTGGCCGAACACTACGGCGAGACGGGCTTCCTGCTCAAGGCCATCGCAATTTACAAGAACATCCTGAAGTTTTCGCCGGGCTCGGTGGAATTCAACGAAAAGTTGGGCGAGCTCTACGCCAAGATGGGAATGCGAGGAGACGCCTCGCAGCAATACCAGATCGTCGTGCATTATTATTTGAGCCATCACAAGGGAACCGACGCCATCCGCGCCTGCCAAAAGTTGGTCGAGGCCGAACCCGAGGAGCCGCGCCATCGCCTGCGGTTGGCCGAGATCTATTTCAACCAAGGCATGCAGGACGAGTCTCTAAAAGAATACGAGAGACTGGCCCGCGATCTCCGCAAGGAGATGAAGCACCTCGATATCCTGGTCGAGGTCTACGAAAAAATCTTATTGAAGAAACCCAAGGAAATGGGCCTCGTCAAAGAGCTCTGCATCTTCTACTTGAAGCTGAAAAATCCCCAAAAGGCCATGCGCAAGATCGAGAAGTACAAGTTGGAACAGGACGAGCATTTCAAGCCCATCTATGCGAAGGCCCTTCAGCTAAAGGAATATCTGGCCAAGACCGAGACCAAGGAAGATACGGGCAAGATCGTGAAACCGGAAGAGGACCATGGCTAAGAAAATCAGCGGCGTGAAAGGGATGGAAGACCTCTTCGATTCCGAGGAGGTCCAAAAATGGCTGAAGGTGGAGCAGACGGCGCGGCGCGTTTTCAAGCCCGCGGGTTTCCAAGAAATCCGCACGCCCATCCTGGAAGAATCCGACCTCTTCGAGCGCAGCGTCGGAGAAACCACCGAGATCGTCGAAAAAGAGATGTATACGCTGCTGGACCGCAACGACAAACGCCTGGCGATGCGGCCCGAAGGCACGGCGCCCATCGTGCGCGCCTTTGTCGAGCATTTCACTTCCCACAACGTGCAAGAGGCGCGGTTCCTTTATATGGGACCGATGTTTCGTTATGAGAGGCCGCAGAAGGGGCGATTGCGGCAATTTCACCAGATCGGCGCGGAGGTCTTCGGCTCCGACCATCCCTTGCTCGACGCCGAGATGATTTCGCTGGTGCACCGGCTTTTCACCGAGCTGGGCCTCGAATCCTTTCAGTTGCAATTGAACTCGCTGGGCTCGAGGGATGACCGAGAGAAATATCGGGCGACGCTCGCGAAATTTTTGGATGGCATCAAGGATAGGCTTTGCGAGGAATGCCAACGCCGCATCGTCCGCAACCCGCTCCGCGCCTTGGATTGCAAGAAACCCGGTTGCATCGAGGCCACCGCCAATGCGCCGCTCTTGCCGGATTCGCTGGCGCCGGAAAGCGCGGAGCATTTCGCCGTCGTCCAGGCGGGCTTGAAGTCGCAAGGCGTCGAGTTCAGCCTGAATCCCCGCCTGGTGCGCGGCCTGGATTATTACGAAAAAACCGTCTTCGAATTCACCAGCGGCGAACTGGGCGCCCAGAACGCCGTCGCGGGAGGTGGACGATACAATGACTTGGTTCAGGAGCTCGGCGGACCGGCCGTCCCCGCCATCGGCTTCGCCCTCGGCATGGAGCGTTTGGTTTCCATCCTGCCGGAGGAAGCGGGAAAGAGCTCCGGCGCGCCTCGAGTCTATCTCCTCGGATTGGATCCTCAATCCGAGCAATGGCTGTTCGGCCAATTGCGCGAGCTGCGAGCCATCGGCGCCGTCGTCGAGTTGGATTTTGGCGGGGTTTCCCTCAAGAGCAAGATGCGGCGCGCCGATCGCTGGAAAGCCGAATGGGTGGTTCTGCTGGGCGAGGAAGAGCGCAAGCGGGGCGTGGCCATCCTGCGCGATATGCAGAACCAGAGCCAGGAAGAAGTTCCGATGTCGGAGCTTTTCATGCGACTGACCTCCAGGCTGCCGACCATGCATTTCCTGAAAATGTAGGCAGGTGTCCCGACAATCCGCCTTGCCCGATCCTGGATTTCCTCTTATAGTTCCGCTCCATGGAACCCAATTCTCCCTTTACCCCCGAACACGAACTTTTCCGAAAAACCGTCCGCGACTTCGCCGAGAAGGACCTTTTGCCCCACAAAGAGAAATGGGAACAAGAGAGGGGCTTTCCCAAGGAAGTCTTCAAGAAGGCCGGGGATCTCGGCATCCTCGGAGTTTGCTTTCCGGAAGAAGTCGGGGGCAGCGCCGGGGATTGGTGGTTCAAGGTCGTCTTCTGCGAGGAGATCATCCGCTGCAAGATGGCGGGCCTGGCGATGGATTTGATGGTGCAGGCCGACATCTCGACGCCCATCATTTCTTACCTCGGTACCGAGGAGCAGAAGAGAGAGTTCCTCATCCCCGCCCTCAAGGGCGACAAAATCGCCGCCTTGGGCATCACCGAGCCGGGCTGCGGTTCTGACGTGGCGAACATCACCACCCGCGCCGAGACCCAGGGCGACGACTACGTCATCAGCGGCGCCAAGACTTATATCACCAACGGCGGACGCGCGGATTTCATCACCTTGGCCGTGCGCACGGGTGGCCCCGGCTATCAAGGCATCAGCCTGGTCACCTTTCCCACCGATACCAAGGGATTCGCCGTCGGTAAAAAGCTCGAGAAGCTCGGTAATCATTCTTCCGACACCGCCTTGCTCTTCTTCGAGAACTGCCGCATTCCGCGGCGTTACGTGATCGGCGAAGAGAACATGGGCTTCGTCTACATCATGAAGAATTTCCAGGGCGAGAGGCTCGTCGCCGCCGTCACCAGCATCGCGGGATCCGAGCTCACCTTGGGCGAGACGGTCCGGTATTGCCAAGAACGCAAGGCCTTCGGAAAGCGCATCATCGACTACCAAGTCTGGCAGCACAAGTTCGCGGAACTGGCGACGCAGATTGAGGCGGGAAAACGTTTGAATTATCACGCCGTCAGCCTGTTTCAGGCGGGGATCGAATGCAGCAAGGAAGTCTCCATGGCTAAACTCTTCGCTTGCGACCTTGCCCAACGCGTCGCCTACGATTGCCTGCAGGCCCATGGCGGGGCGGGTTACATGGAAGAATACGATTTGGCGCGCTTCGCTCGGGACATTCGCTTGATGACCATTGGTGGCGGGTCTTCGGAGATCATGAAGGAGATTATTGTTAAGAAGATGAAGTGGACTAGGTAGTTTTTGCCGCGCCGCCTTCCGGGAGCGGGGTTCTTTCTTTTTGCGCTCTTTTTCCTGGGGCTCTAGCCGCCCCAGGAAAAGACGAAAACCTCCATATCATTGGAGCTTTAAGGTGATGGAGGCTTTCGAATCCGCGCAAAAATAAAGAACCCCGCTCCCGGAAGGCTTCGTGCAGTTTGGGGAGGGTAGGGGAAGAATATTTTATTTCCTTCGGTAAAAATTATGGCTCTTGAAGATTCTCTAAAAAATCTCGAAGAACAAAAAAGTAAAGCGCGCCAAATGGGTGGGCCCGATGAGATTGCGAAGCAGCATGCCGCTGGTAAGCTTAGCGCTCGTGAACGGCTCGATTTGCTTTTCGACAAGGGCACCTTCGTCGAGATCGGCGTCCTCGCTCACCATCAATCCACACATCCCGACATGATGAAACGCCAGACCCCGGCCGATGGCTGCATCACCGGCTACGGCAAGGTGAACGGACGCCTTGTCGCTTGCGCGGCCTACGATTTTACCGTCATGGCGGGGTCCATCGGTTATGTCCAAGAACGCAAGGTCGATCGGCTTCGCGAGATCGCTCTCAAAGAAAAAATTCCGATGGTGTGGCTGCTGGATTCCGCCGGGGCGCGGATTCAGGAACTGGCGGGTTCCCAATTCGCCGAGAGCGGGAAGATGTTCTACGATCAAGTGAAGATGAGCGGCTACATTCCCCAGATCGCCGCCATGATGGGGCCCTGTGCGGCGGGCACCGCCTATATTCCTGCCTTGGCCGATTTCGTGCCCATGGTGAAAGGCACCAGCTCGATGGCGCTCGCCGGGCCGCCCTTGGTCAAGGCCGTGATCGGGGAAGAAGTCACGATGGAAGAACTGGGCGGGTCTCGTATCCATTGTGAAGTCAGCGGAGTGGGGGACATGGAAGTCGCCGATGACAAGGCTTGTATCCAGGTGATCCAAGAATATCTGGGTTATTTTCCCCAGCATTGCGATGAGAAGCCGCCGATTCTTGCCGGTAAAAAAGCTTACGCCGAATATTCCTTTTCGGAATACGAAGAAAGCGAAGCCGCGGACGATCACGTCGATGAATCTATTTTGAAGGTCCTGCCGGATAGTTCAAAAAAGCCTTACGACATGCACGAGATCGTCAAGCGTCTCGTCGATCACGGACGCTTCCTCGAGATAAAACCCGCCTTCGCCAAGACCCTGCTTGTCGGTTTCGGGCGATTCTGCGGGCGCCCCGTGGGTATCGTCGCCAACCAGCCCATGGTGATGGGAGGAGTATTGGACGTCGATGCCGCCGACAAGGGGGCGCGATTCATCACGCTTTGCGACGCGTTTAATATTCCATTGTTGTTTTTGCAGGATGTGCCGGGCTTCATGGTCGGATCCAAGGTCGAGCGCCAGGGGATTATCCGCCACGGAGCCAAGCTTCTGTATGCCGTGTCGCGGGCCTCCGTGCCCAAGTTGACCGTCGTGATCCGCAAGGCCTACGGCGCCGGCTATTACGTGATGTGCGGCCGTGGTTACGAGCCCGATGGCCTCGTGGCCTGGCCCACCGGAGAAATCTCCTTGATGGGTGCGGAGGGTGCGGTGAACATTATCTTCCGCAAGGAGATCGAGTCTTCCTCCGATCCGGAAAAGACGCGCAAGGAATTGGTCGAGCGCTACCAGAAGGAAATCAGCCTGGAAAAGGCGGCCTCTGGCGCTT
>JAIOPF010000262.1 GCA_021414045.1 Deltaproteobacteria bacterium
CAAGATCCATCCCCATCCCGCCGCAAACTCTCGACCTCCTCATCCGCCGGGTCCATAAACTCGCCGCGAGCCTGCCATGAAAAAAACCGACATCGACCGTTTTTTTTCCGCGGCGGCAAAAGAGATATCGCATCCCATCCAGATATACCTAACGGGGGGTACCCTGGCCTGGTTTTTCGGGGGAAGTCGCCCTACTCAGGATATTGATTTCGCCTTGAAAACCCAGGGTCCCTGGGAAGAAACCTCGAGGATCCTAAAAGAACTCAGCTTACGCGAGGGGATGCCTATCGAATTCTCCGAGGATATCAGCCGCTGGGGCATGGTGGGCTATGCCGACTTCACCCGGGGCGCCCGACTTTACCAATCCTTCGGAAAGATCAAAGTCTACCTCCTTGACCCCATTGTTTGGTCGGTGGGCAAGATAGGCCGTTTCACCTCCTCGGACTTGGACGATTTGATTTTGGTGTTCAAAAGACAGAGGCCGGATTGGCGCAAAGCGGTGAGACTCTGGGCCAGTGCCTTGCGGCAAAGCCCTCGCTCCTCCGAACAGGGCCTGTTCGTGAAAAAGATTCATTTTCTTCTTTCGGAACATGGCCGTGAAATTTGGGGCCGGGCCTTCAACCCGGAAATGGCCCAAACCTACCTTTTAGAAAAAATTAAAACCCAAACCGCGAAACGCGCCGTCTCCTCTCGCAACCTATGACCCAACGGAGGCTCCCATGTCCCTGAACCTAATGCGCAAGCAACGTCGACTTTCCCCCCTTCTCCTCTTTTCCCTCTTTCCCTTCCCACTACTGCCAAGCTCGCCCGCTGTCGCGGCACCTCAGCCTCCGGCCGTGATCCGAAGCTGCCTCGCGAGGGTTGAGTATGAAGCCAGTCCGGCCAAATACGGCGCGGTACCTTCGCCCATTGCTCCTAGTGGATCCATGGGCATGGGGGTCCTGCAAAGCAGTTCGATGGCGCAACAACCTCTCGCGAAATCCGCCCCTCCTCCCCCAGCCGCCGACATGGCCGCACGGGGAAAATCCGCGGAGGGTTCTTCGAATATCCTTCCCGAGAATAAATCCGCCAAGGACGAACTCGACGTGCACCAGGCCGGCAAAAAGGTCGACAAGGAAGCCCGCCGCGCCAGCGAACTTTACTTGAGCAACGACGATTCGATGAGTTTGGCCAGCGCGCAACGGCTGCTCTACGCGGTCAATAATTTCCTCCCCATCTACCGCGAAGAGATTCGGCCCCACGAATTTTTGAATTACTTCCACTTCCAGACTTACCCCGTGGCCCCGGGCAACACCTTCAGCGTCAAGGCCCAGCTGGCTCCCCGCGAAAAGGGCGAGACCTTGGCCTTGGCCGTCCAGGGCAAGACGATGACCAAGGAACAGCGGCGTCCGGCGGTGCTCACCCTGGTCGTCGACAAAAGCGGCTCGATGTCGGCCGAAGGCAAGATGGAGTACCTGAAGGAAGGCCTCGCCTTGCTCAAGTCTCAACTCAAGGATGGCGACGTGCTGAACGTCGTGGAATTCGACCATGAAACCTGCAACGCCGTCGAGGGCTTCCTCGTCGGCCGCGACGCCATGACGGGTTACGATCGCACCGTCTCGGAATTGCAGCCCCGAGGTTCCACCGACCTGCATGACGGTTTGGTCGAGGGATATAAACTCGCGGAACGCTTTTATAATCCCGAAAAGATCAACCGAGTTATTCTCATCACCGACGCCATCGCCAACACCGGCGAACTCTCTCCCGACCTGATGGCTTCGATAGGCAAATATTACGACACCAAGCAAATCGCCCTCAGCGGCATCGGCGTCGGCCTCGATTTCAACGACGAATTGCTGGACACCCTGACCGACAAGGGCAAGGGCGCCTACCTCTTCATCGGGCTGCGCGAGGCCCTGCCCCGCGTCTTCGGCAGCGGTTTCGTGAGCCTGCTCGACACCGTGGGCCGCGACGTGCATTTCAAGGCGAGCTTCCCGCAGAACGTCCATCTGGACGTCTTCTACGGCGAGGAGGTATCCACCGAAAAGGCGAAGGTCCAGCCCATCCACTACTTCGCCAATACCTCCCAGCTCTTCCTCTTGGATTTGCTGGGCCAATCCAGGCCGGAAGAAAGCTTCGGCCTGCAAGTCGAGTACAACGACCCCATCACCAACGCGACCAAGACCGAAAACTTCAACGCCTCGGCCGCCTCGCTGCGCGCCGCCGGGACTCCCGCCCAAAAGGCCGAGGGCAAGAAAGCTTGCGCCGAGGCCCAGGCCTCCATCGCCGACCAGACCCGGATCTTCTCCGACCAAGAGACCCAATACGTCAGCGACCTGACAAATAAATATTGCGCTCGCTTCTAGAGGGTGATGGTGTAGGAATGCGGCGGCAAGGCTCACGCTTTGCCGCCGCGTTTCTATCTTCATGGACTGGACGATTAAAAAAATCCTGGATTGGTCGACGGACTATTTTCAAAAAAAAGGCGTCGACGCACCCCGCCTCAACGCCGAACTGTTGCTCGGCAAGATCTTGGGACTGGGCCGCGTCCAACTTTATGTCCAATTCGACCGCCCCCTGAATGACGCCGAACTTTCCGCTTTCAAATCCTTGGTACAGCGCCGCGCCGCCCGCGAGCCTCTCGCCTATATCTTGGGTGAGCGCGAATTTTTCTCCCTGCGCTTCGAAGTCTCCTCCGCCACCCTGATCCCCCGCCCAGAAACGGAAGAATTGGTCGAACGGGGCCTGCATCACTTGAAGGCCTTGGCGCTGGAAGCTCCGGCCATACTCGATATCGCCACCGGCTCCGGCTGCATTCTCATCTCGCTTTTGGCCCAAATGCCCTCGGCCCAGGGCACGGCTTTCGATCTCCAAACCGAAGCCCTCGCCATCGCCCAGCGGAATGCCGCGGCGCTTGGCGTCGCGGAGCGAAGCTCCTGGTTCGAACAGGACCTGCACCGGCCCTGGCCCGAATGGGCAACAGGACCCTTCGACCTGATCACCGCCAATTTGCCCTATGTGCCGGCGGCGGACTGGGAAGTGCTGGAGCCGGAGGTTAGGGACCACGAACCCAAGCTCGCCTTGGTCCCCGGACTGAGCGGCCTGGAAGCCTTCGAGGCGGTTTTGCCCCAAATTAGCCCCCGTCTGTCCGAACGCGGCCTGGCCCTCCTCGAAATCGGGATGGACCAAGGCAACATTCTGCTAGAAATGTCCCATCAGATCGCCGGAGATTTGGAGGCTAGGGTCCATCCCGACCTGTCGGGACGCCCCCGGTTTTTAGAGCTCGGAAGACATTTGCCCCCGGCCCAAGCCTGAGGTAGGTTGCGAGCCTCATTGAATTAAAGGCCCGGTATGGATATCGCCCAAATTTACGACCAATTCGTCGCGGATCACTTCGACGAAGACCATTTTCAAATCTATCAAGACGCACGGAATCTCGCCCTAGAGCAGATTCGCGCCCGCATCCCCGGCGGAAAACTGGGGATTCTCGACCTTGGCATGGGAACGGGCGAATGGCTGCTCAAGCTGGGGCAGAACTTCCCCGAAGCCGAATGCCATGGGGTCGAGCTTTCCCAAAAAATGATCGAACAAGCCCAGCGCAAGTTCGCCGAACAGAAGCGGACGGTGCGCATCTTCCACGAAGACGCCAATCATTTCGGCCGCCACATCGGCTCGGAAGCCATGGACCTCATCACGGTGCATTTTGTCCTCAATTACATCGACCGCAAGCGGGTCATCGCCGAGGCCTTCCGCAGCGTAAAACCCGGCGGTCTCTTTTCGGTGGCCAGCAGCACCCACGAATCCTTCTCGGTGCTCCACGACCTCGCCAAGCAATTTCTTCCGGCTGAGGAGATCAAGGCGCAGTTCCTCATCCCCGAGGATTTAGGCGAACTGGAAGACGACCTGCGCAACGCGGGCTTCCGCGTCGCCGAGGGCGTGGTCTTCCGCAAGGCCGTCCGCTTCGAGGACTTCGACCATTTTTACCACTTCGCCATGCATTCGGGGTGGCTGGCCGATCCCATCTTCCTCAAGCACATGAGCCATGAACAGCTCGGAATGCTCCGCGAATTCGGCAAAACGCTCTTCCCTCTCGAAGACCACTTTCAGGCGGCCATCGTCCTGGCGGAAAGACCGAAATAATCCGGGAATTCAGCCCCAGCCTCTTGCATTTCCTTGGGATTGTTTTTAATAGAGCGCCATTCTTATGGATAAAATCGTCATCGAAGGCGGCCGCCCCTTACGCGGCAAAATCAAGGTTTCGGGCTCGAAGAACGCCGCCCTCCCCATTCTCGCCGCCACCTTACTTACTAAGGGAAAAAGCGAAATTCGCAATCTTCCGGGCTTGGCCGACGTCCACACCATGGGAAAACTACTCAAGGATTTGGGCCTCAAGATCCAACTCTGGGGTTCCAAGATGAAGGTCCACGCCAACGGCTACCAACGTCACATCGCCGCCTATGAACTGGTCAAGACCATGCGGGCCAGCGTCTTGGTTTTAGGCCCCCTAGTCGCCAGGCTCGGCAAGGCCAAGGTCAGCCTCCCCGGCGGCTGCGCCATCGGTGCTAGGCCTATCCAGTTGCATCTGAAAGGCCTGGAAGCAATGGGTGCGAAGATCAAGGTCGAGCACGGATACGTTGAAGCCGAAGCCAAGCGCTTGCACGGCGCGACCATCCATTTCGACACGGTCACCGTCACCGGCACCGAGAACCTCATGATGGCCGCCACCCTGGCCGAAGGCACCACGGTTCTCGAAAACGCCGCCCGCGAGCCCGAGATCACCGACCTCGCCAACTTTCTCAACGCCATGGGCGCGAAGGTGCGGGGGGCGGGAACCTCGACGATCACCATCGAAGGGGTCGAACAACTCCAAGGCGGCACCTACTCCGTCATGCCCGACCGCATCGAGGCCGGCACCTTCCTCATCGCCGCCTGCTTGCCGGGTAGCCAAGTACTGTTGCAGGGAATTCCCTATGAATATGTCGAGGCCTTGAGTCTCAAACTTCAGGACTGCGGCGCCAAGGTCGAGGTGAAGAAAGACGGCATCCAACTCAGCGCGCCGAAAAAACTCAAGCCCGTCGATATTTCCACGGCGCCTTATCCCGGTTTCGCGACCGATCTGCAGGCCCAGTTCATGGCCCTAATGACCGTCGCCGAAGGCACCAGCGTGATTCGAGAGAACATCTTCGAGAACCGTTTCATGCACGTCGGCGAACTCATCCGCATGGGGGCCGAAATCCAACTCGAGGGGAATTCCGCCGTGATCCGCGGCGTCAAGGCCCTGTCCGGGGCTCCAATCATGGCCACCGACCTTCGCGCCAGCGCCTCGCTGGTCATCGCCGGCCTGGCAGCCCAGGGGATCACCGAAATCAATCGCGTTTACCACATCGACCGTGGTTATGAAAAAATCGAAAAGAAATTCCGAAAATTGGGTGCCAGGGTCAAGCGCGTCAAGGTGAGGTATTAAAAGAGAAAAAGCCTCCCGCGAATTATCATTTTGATCCAGTCCCTATAAAAATTGAAAAAACTTGGAAAATTGGGTGCAAGAGAGCCTCGACTCAAGGTAAATACTCCCCTCGTATGAAAACCTTGCGCTCTTCGGACCGGAATTTCCGTTACGAATTCGAAAAGATCCTTAAACGCGGCGAAGAATTGACCAAAGAGGTGGAGCGGGAAGTCGACTCCATCTTAGAAGAGGTCAAACTTCGCGGCGACAAAGCTGTACAAAAGTACACGCAGAAGTACGATCGTTTCGATCTCGAACCGACCAAATTCGCGGTCCCCAAAAATGATATCAAGAAAGCCTACAAGGCTATCTCCAAAGCGGACCTCGAGGCCCTGCAGCTGGCTGCCCAGCGCATCAAGGCGTATCACGAAAAGCAAAAACTCTCCGGTTTTGAGATTAATGCCGAGGGCATCTCGGTAGGACAGCGCGTTCTGCCCCTGCAGCGCGTTGGCGTCTATGTCCCCGGCGGCAAAGCAGCCTACCCCTCTTCCGTTTTAATGAATGCCATCCCCGCCAAAGTCGCCGGGGTGGAAACCGTCATCATGGTCACTCCCTTCGTGGAAGGCAACGGTCACCCGGCCGTCTTGGTGGCCGCCGACCTGGCCGGCATCGATACGGTCTACAAGATCGGCGGAGCTCAAGCCGTCGCCGCCATGGCCTACGGCACCGGGATGATCAAGCGCGTCGACAAGATCGTCGGCCCCGGCAATGCCTACGTGGCCCAAGCCAAGCGACAAGTTTACGGATTGGTCGACATCGACATGATCGCGGGTCCCTCCGAGATCTTGATCATCGCCGACGAGGCCGCCGATCCCTCCTGGATCGCCGCCGACCTGCTCAGCCAGGCCGAGCACGACGAGAACGCGTCCGCGATCTTAATTACCTTCAACTCGAATTACGCCCACCGCGTCGAAGGCGAAATCCGCAAGCAGTTGCGGGCCTTGAGCCGCCGCAAGATCGCGGAGGCCTCGATCAAGAACAAAGCCTTCATCATCGTCGCGAAGAATTTCGCCGAAGCCGCCGAACTCTCCGACGAGATCGCCCCCGAGCATCTCCAGCTGGCGATCAAAGACCCGAAAGCCGCCCTGGGTTCCATCCATAACGCGGGCGCCATCTTCCTCGGCTATTACACCCCCGAGGCCTGCGGCGACTACATCGCCGGCCCCAGCCATGTCTTGCCCACCGCGGGCAGCGCGCGCTTCAGTTCGCCCTTGGGCGTCCATGATTTTCTCAAGGTCAGCAGCGTGATCAGTTTCGACCAGAAGGCCCTCAACAAGCACGGCGACGCCATCATTCGCCTGGCCGAAATGGAAGGCTTGAGCGGCCACGCTCAGAGCATCCGTCTGCGCATAAAAAAGCCCGCGGCGGCAAAAGAATAGTTTCTCCGGCCGTCGCCAATTAAAAAAGACCGCGTCATGATCCCCCGTTCCTTCTTTCTCCAATTGATCGAAAAGGAATTCGGCGAATTCCAGGATTTTCTCCAGCACTCCACCGACGAGGAAGTGCGTCAATTCCTGGCCGAACTGCACCCAGCCGACATCGCCGATATCGTCGAGAGACTGGACGAAAAAGACCGTATCCGCGTCATGGGGCTCTTGTCCGACGAACTCGCCGCGGAAGTCCTGACCTCCGTCGAGGAATACCATAAGGCCGATGTCCTCGAGGCCATTCCCGAAACGACGCTGACCAAGATCGTCCTGCACATGGACAGCGACGACGTCACCGACATTCTCGAGGAGCTGCCGAAAGAAGAAGCCGAGGAAATCCTCGACTCCATGCCCAAGGAAGAATCGGAACCGGTTCGCCGTTTGATGACCTACGCTCCCGACACCGCCGGCGGCTTGATGCAAACCGAGCTGGTGGCGGTGAGCCCGGATACGACCTTGGGGAGCTCGATCCATTTGATCCGGGAGAAATATTCGAAGGTCGGCGACATCGTGAACCTCTACGTGGTCAACGACAACCGCGTCCTGATCGGCATCGTCCCGCTGCGCACCTTGATACTGGAAGAGCCCGGAAAAAAAGTTTCGGAAGTCATGGCTCGGGACGTCATCACCGCCCAAGTCGACATGGACCAGGAGCAAGTCGCCGCCCTGTTCCGAAAATACGACTTCATCAGCCTGCCCGTCGTTGATCAGCAGGGAAAATTACTGGGCCGCATCTTGGTCGACGACATCGTCGACGTCATCGAGCAGGAGGCCAGCGAGGACATGTACCGTCTGGCCGGCGTCGACAAGGAAGAGCACGTCGACGACTCCCCGCTGCGCTCGATACGCCTGCGCCTGCCCTGGCTGAGCTTCAACCTACTCACCGCGATTTTCGCGGCGACCGTCGTCAGCTTCTTTCAGGGCACCATCCAAAAGGTCGTCGCTCTCGCTGTCTTCATGCCCATCGTGGCGGGAATGGGCGGAAACGCGGGGACTCAATCTCTCACCGTCATCACGCGCGGCATCGCCCTGGGCGAATTGAACTTCTCCAACGCCAAGCGCGTTCTCTTTAAAGAGCTGATCGGGGGCATCACCAACGGAATCGTGCTGGGTAGCCTGATGGCCCTGTTGGCCTACCTCTATAAGGGCAATCCGATCTTGGGTCTGGTGCTGGGATTGGCGATGATCTGCAACATGTTCATGGCCGCTCTCGCCGGCACCGCCATTCCCCTCGTCTTGAAGTGGGCCAAGGTCGACCCCGCCTTGGCCAGCGGCGTCATCGTGACGACCTTCACCGACGTCACCGGGTTCTTTAGCTTCCTGGGGTTGGCGACCCTATTCATCCGCTTTCTGACTTGAAAAATCCTCTAAACCGTAGTCGCGAAGGATGGGGCGCAGACGGGACATCTCCTCCGGAAACGACTCGGAATACTCTCGCAAGAACTCGCGGAAGTCTCCCTGCAATCCCGATCCGCTCATGCATCGAAACACCTTCCGCAAGCGCGACTCCGCCGCCGAATCCCAAATCACCCGGGTTTGCCCCTCTCCCGCGGACACCTCGCTTTTGAGGTAATCGGTCAGCGCCGCCGCAATCACGAACTCGTTCGAGAACCGCGCCTCGGAACTCAAATGGAACCACTGCTCGGGCAGGTAGGTCGCCGAATATATCCCTCGAGAAGAGTGATAGTCGAGGTTGGCGATGGCTCCGGCGAAACCCTCCGACCAAGCCGCGCCGGGATTCGTCCGCGCAAGATCGTAGCTCTCCGCTTCGCCGTCGTGCCCTGGATGTCCCCGATAATCCGGCATTCCCTTGCCGTAGAGATAGAACATCAAACTGTGTCCCAGCTCGTGATAAAGCGTTGCCGTATCCATGATCCCGTTTTCGACGCCCTTGCCGGACCTCGCGGACAGCGTATCCAAAAGGTGGATGCCGCTCCGGTGTTTTCCCTGGCGAAAGAATCCCGCGGACCCGCGTCCAATCTCGGTCTCGAGCACCAAGGTAATGGGGCTCCCGCCCAACAGTTCCTTCAAACTATTCGCGAGAAAGCACAACCCGGGGGGAGGGTGGCGGAGGGTCGGTAAATAAAAATCGGCGAGCCGGTAAGTTGCCTGAAATCGCGTCAATTGCGCGCCGCGGCGAATCCGGCGTTGGACGCCACGGTGACGGATACGCAATTCAAAATCCTCCACCTGCGAAAGAGGTAGGTAGGCATCCCCGCATCGTCGGCGTTGGGTGGCGGGCAATGAGCCGAAATCCTCCCGGCCAATCCCCTGAAACCAAGGCCGGCACATCTCCTGTAAATCCGGCTCAAGGCGGTGGTGGGTTTTCCGACGAATCATGCTCCTAGATCATTGCAGATCCCTTGCCATGCCGCCCCAAGACTCCCAACCCCAGAAAACGCCTACTTGGGGGCGACAACCTCGAGACTAGGGGGACGCCATTCCCCAATAAGGAAATTATCGGAAATAGCCTCAGGAGCGGATTGCGAAATCCCCCACCCTACCCCATAATGCTTCGATATGAAGAAAATCCGCGAAGACCTCTACACCTGGAGCCAATTCAACGAAGAGAAGCAGCTCGACTTCAACGGCCTGTATTTGAAGAGCGAGCACAAGACGATTTTCATCGACCCACCCCCGATGAGCGAGGCCGATCTGCAAGAGGTCGAGTTTCTTGGGAAGCCCCATCGAATCTACCTCACCAATAAGCACCATACCCGCGCCTCCGCGACTTACCGCGAGCGCTGGGGCTCTCATATTTTTATCCACGACGACGACGCTCCTTTGATGGAGATCCCCGTCGACGGCACCTTCAGCGACGGCGAGTTGGTCGACGGCGAATTCGAGGCCATCCGGATTCCCGACGCGAAGACGCCCGGTGAATGCGCCTTCTATTGGAAGAAAAACGGCGTCCTTATCGTCGGCGACGCCATGATCGGAAAGCCCGAGGGATCGCTCAGCATGCTGCCCGACGAAAAATTCAAAGATCCGCAAAGGGCCCGTCAGGGACTTTCGGTGTTGCGCGGCCTGGATTTCGAAAAGCTGCTCGTCGGCGACGGATTCTCGATCTTCAGCAATGCCAAGCTGGCCTTGACCGAATTCCTCAATCGAGTTCAGGGGCTCTGATGCGGCTTTTCACTCTCGGCACCGGGGCCGGCCGTCCCACTCTGCATCGCCATACTTCCGCGACCGCCCTCGAGTATGAAGGGGAAGTCTTTCTCTTCGACTGCGGAGAATCCGTGCAATTGCAATTGGTCCGTTCTCCGCTCAAGTGGGGCAAGATGCGCGCCATCTTCGTGGGACACCTGCACGGCGACCATCTCTTTGGCCTGCCAGGCCTGCTCGGCACCTTGAGCCTGGTCGACCGCAAGGAACCGCTTCAAGTTTTCGGGCCCGTCGGCCTCAAAGAATACCTCCGAGTCCACCTTGAGATCAAAAGCCTCTGGATCAATTATCCCCTGGAGGTGATCGAAATCGAAAAGCCAGGATTGATTCTCGAAACCGAACGCTATCAAGTCTTCACTGGGCCGCTGGGCCATATCATCCCCTGTTGGGGCTATGCTTTTCGTGAAAAACCCCGTCCAGGAGTCTTCAATGATTCGAAGGCTCGCGCTTTGGGAATCCCGGAAGGCCCCGAACGCATGGAGCTAGTCCAAGGACGATCCGTGACCTTGCCCGACGGTCGTCTCATCCAGGCCAGCGAGGTCGTGGGCCCTTCGCGTCCGGGACGAAGTTTCGCCTATTGCCTGGATACCCGACCCTGCGAGGAGGTCGTCGCCTTGGCGAGAGGCGTCGATTTGATGGTCCATGAGGCCACATTTGGAAGAGAGCTTCAGGCCGATGCCCAGCAGTGGGGACATTCCACCGCCGCCGATGCGGCTCGCATGGCTCGCGAATCCGGCGTCAAACGCCTCGTCTTGACCCACATCAGTCAGCGCTATTCCGATCCTCAGGTCTTGTTGCACGAGGCCAAGGAAGTTTTTCCCGAAGTGGAACTCGCCGAGGACTTACAGGTTTTCCCGGTCTAATCCTCATCTCTCATTTTTCAATTTTTAAAATTTAGTACATTTTTTTGTTCTCAATCACCGATTCTTCGACTTAGAATGGATTCTAGGCATTGAAGTTGTTCTGGGTAAGGCTGGAGAGAGAGCACCTTTGGGAGGGTACATCATGAGTCGTTCCGCCAGCTTAGGGCAGCTTGTCCAAAGTCCGATCGCGCCTGCTTATCTACTAAAATCTAAACAAAAAAAAGTACCTAAAACTACCGAGGTCCGGTTGGTCTATCCCGCATCCTGGGTCGTTCCCTTAAGTCCACTCGCCCACGAAATGTCGCGGCGGGCCGAATTATGGTTAAGGGAGCGGGGAGTGATCCACGATGAAGCCGGCGCGGAAAAATTCCGCAAATTAGCCGTCGCGGAATATGCCAATTGGCCCTTCCCCCAAGCCGAGGCGGCAAGAGCCGAGGTCATCACCAAGTTTCTCGCCTTGTGGATCTTTTACGACGACGTGATCGAAGAAAAAGACGATGGGCAGAGGGCCAAAATTTTCCACGCCATCGCCGGAAGGCCGGAAACCTGCCCGGAGGGAAACGCCCATCTTCGCTGTTGGTGGGAATTAGGGCGAACTTATGCCCAAGTCATGAGCCCCGAATGGCTGGAACGCCATGCCCGGCGTTTCGCGGATTGGGTCACTTCCGTGCGCGACGAATGCCTAGGGGCGAAGCAATTTCGGGATTCGGGCTTATTTCCCAGCGCCGCCAAGCATTTAGAACGCCGTAGCCTCAACATCGGCATGATTCCGAATATCGACTTTCTCGAATACCAAATGGCCTGGGAATTACCGCCCGAGATCCTGGAAGACCCGGACATGAAGTCCCTGTCCATGCTCTCTTCCGAGGTGGTGGCCATCATCAACGATATTTTCGGCTATACCAAAGACCGGAACCTCCGATGGTGCAACCTCGTCCCCTGCCTCGCTCAGGAATTTCAGATCTCGGTTGAAGAAGCCTTCCGCTGGGTCGCCGACATGCACAATGCCCGGGTGCGAGCGATTGGACAAATCGAAACGAGATTGA
>JAIOPF010000263.1 GCA_021414045.1 Deltaproteobacteria bacterium
CGGCGCGATGATGGGTCTATGCGGCCGATTTCGCGCTGGCCATGCTGGAGGAAGGCAAGGAAAAGATCCGGGGCAAAACCCAGGCCCATCGCATCTGCGCCGACGGCCACCGCCTACCCTTCGGACGTTCCAGTTTCGATGCCGTGCTTTGCGCCTTCGGCATCCGCAACCTCGAGAAGCGAGCGGAGGCCGCCCGCGAGATACGCCGAGTGATGAAGCCGGGCGGAAAACTCATCGTCCTCGAATTCTTCCGACCGGACCGTTTCTTCGCCAAACTCTTCTACCAGACCTATGGAAAATACGTCCTGCCGCGCATCGGCGGAGTCGTCTCGAAAAATCGCAAGGCCTACGAATACCTCCAGAATTCCATCCAGCATTTCCTTAGCGTCGAGGAATACCGCCGATTGCTCTTGGACCACGGTTTCCAAAAACCCGAAATGATGCCTTTGTCCGGCGGCATCGCCCATCGCATCGTCGCCGAGGCCGTATAGCCCTCATCGGATTAGCCATGACCGCAAGCGTCTCCCTCCCCAAAAAAATCCGTTATACCCTCGAGTTGGTGAAATTCTCCCACAGCCTCTTCGCCCTCCCTTTCGCCTTGAGCGCCTTTTTGGTGGCGAGCCGGGGGCATTTCTCCTTCAAGACTTTGCTCTGGGTCGTGCTTTGCGTCGTCTTGGCCCGCACGGCGGCCATGGCCTTCAACCGCCTGGCCGACGCCCGCTTCGACGGGGAAAATCCAAGGACGCAAAACCGGCATATTCCCGCGGGCTTACTCTCGAAGTCTTATGTCACCACTTTAACGGTGGTCTCCGGAGTGGGCTTCATCCTGGCCGCCTCCCAATTCAATCGCCTCAGCCTTTGGCTTTCTCCCTTATGCTTGGCCGTTCTTTTTGCTTACTCTCTGGCGAAACGATTTACCGACTACACCCAAATCATCCTGGGATTCTGCCTAGGCATGGCCCCCATTGGGGCCGTCATCGCCGCCACGGGCCGCATCACCATGGCTTCCATGATCCTAGCCACCGCCGTCCAATTTTGGGTGGCCGGTTTCGACCTGCTTTACGCCCTTCAAGACCTTGATTTCGACCGGTCCAAGGGACTGCGTTCCCTTCCGGTGAAAATTGGCTTCCTCAAAACCTTCAGCCTCTCCGCGGGCTTCCATTTGGTCTTCTGGGCTCTATTGGCGCTTTATGGTTGGATGGAGGGCATGGGGCTCTATTATTGGATAGGGTGGGCTCTCAGCGGCGCCATTTTAGCCTGGGAGCATCGAACGATTCGTGAAGACCTCCGGAAGGTGAATGCGGCCTTCTTCACGGCTAATGGTTTGCTCAGCGTGTTTTTCCTGATTTTCGTGGCCGTGGACCTCTATTTTTAGGCCCAGCGAAGGGGAATTAACCTTGACGTCAGCCCCCACATGAAATAAACCCTCGGCCTCTTGATTTTGAAAGTATATGATCTCTATGAAAAAAGTTTCCAAACGGCTACCGATGAAGACCACCAACGTAAACCCTAAAGAAAACAAGGGCTTACTAAAGTCTCTCTCCAAACAGATGGAGGAGCTCTTGGTCACCAACCGTCGCCAAAGCCATGAAGTCCAGATGTTGAAGGAAGAAGTCGAAGGCCTACGCCGCGACCTTTCGATCACCATGGAATCCCTGGCCGAACTCCCCTTCGTTTCGGGGATGCTGCATTAATTTTCCTCAGGAGTCCTTTATGCCGCGCATGTGTCTCATCTGCCAAAAAACCGCCCAGGCCGGCAACATCGTCAGCCACGCGAACAACAAGACCCACACGAAGAATCATCCCAACCTGCAAAAGGTCCGGGCCCTCTTCGAAGGCAAGGTTCAGAACATCACGGTCTGCACCCGCTGCATCCGTTCGGGTAAAGTCACCAAAGCGGCCTAAGCCCGCCAGACTCTCTTCATTTGAAATTTTTCGGTAATTTTTTCGCTCAGGCTAGGAACGGATTTGGTCAACGGAGATAACTCCGCCCAAGCCCTCGAGCGCCCTCACGACATCCATCAATTGATGGCGATTCTTGATGTCCAAAACAAAGATGTTGATGGCCTTCTGATCGCTGCTGGTGCGGATATTGGCCTGCGAGATATTCACCCCTAAATTGCTGATGGTCTTCGTCATCGAAGCCAGGATACCCGGCCTATCGACGCTGACCGCGCGGACCTTGGCTTGGTGATTGAGATCGATGGTGTCGTCCCAGCTGACCTCCACGCGTCTCTCAGGATCGGTGGCCAAGACCTTGGCGCAGTTCACGCTGTGAACGGTGACACCCCGCCCTCGCGTGATGAAACCAGTGATGCTGTCCCCCGGCAAGGGATTGCAGCATTTCCCCAGCGAAACCAAGACGTCGTTCAAGCCGCCCACCGTGATGGCGCTCTTCGAACGCTTTTTCACCTTCTGGAAAATCTCTCCCAACACGCCCGTCTTGGCGGGGCTGGGCTCAGGCTTGATGAGCAAGTCGCCGGGCAAAAGCTTCATCACCACGCTTTGCGGCGAAATCTTGCCGTAGCCGATCTGGGCGATCAGGGATTCGATGTTCTTCAGATGAAACTCGTGGGCCGCCTCGAGAAGCTTGTCGTCCTTCATGTATTTTCCGG
>JAIOPF010000264.1 GCA_021414045.1 Deltaproteobacteria bacterium
GACCTGCTGATTCGTCATCAATTTTCCGAGGGTTATTGGTGGTATACGCTCGAGGCCAACGAGACCATCGGCGCCGAGTACCTCTTTCTACGCGAATTTTTAGGCATTCCCGATCCTGAGCTCAGTCGAGCGCTTTGCCAGAGAATGCTCAGTCAACAGCGTCCGGATGGCTCCTGGGCTATCTATTTCAATGGTCCGGGCGACCTAAGCACCACCGTCGAATGCTACTGGGCCCTGAAGATGTCGGGCTATTCCGTAGATAATCCAGCCATGGTGCGAGCGCGTGGTTTTATCCGTTCTCATGGCGGTCCTACCAAGGTTCGGGTTTTCACCAAGATCCACCTTGCGATGTTCGGATTGGCCCCTTGGACGGCGGCGCCGGCCATGCCCTATATTTTCATGATGCTCCCCAAATGGGCCCCGATTAACATCTATGAGTTTAGCTCATGGGCTCGGGCCTGCATCGTTCCCTTGCTGATTATCCTCAACGAAAAGCCTGTACATAAGCTGGCTATCGACCTGGAAGAGCTTTACCTCGAGATTCCCGCCCAACGGGACTGGTCGACGTCTTCCTCCGAGGGCGACTATTTTTCGATAGGGAAAGTCTTCCTTTCTGTGGATAAGTTCTTGAAAGGCATAGAGAAAATCAAATTACCGAAGTTTCGCCGTGGTTCCGCGGTTAAGCGTTGCGTGAAGTATATCCGTGAACATGTTGAAAAAACGGAAGATATATACCCGGCAATGGCCTATAGCGCCCTGGCCCTGAAGACCCTGGGCCACGGGCTGGAGGACCCTACCCTCCGCCAATGTCTCAAGGGTTTGAGGTCCTTTCAACAGACCTTTGAAACGGAGCTTTTGCATATTCCCCGAGAGCCGGGTCCGGATTTGGATGGGGAGTCTCGCCAGCTTCACCAGCAATGCTGTATCTCTCCGGTTTGGGATACCCCCTGGGCCGCCGTAAGTCTTATCGACAGCGGTCTTCGTATCGATCATCCCTCCTTGGTTCGCGCCGGATCCTGGTTGGTCAGCAAACAGATTACGGACGTTAAGGGCGACTGGGCGGTAAAGAACAAAAGCGCCCGGCCCGGTGGTTGGTCTTTCGAATTCAAGAACGACTATTTTCCGGACGTCGATGACACTTTGGAAGTCTTAAGCCTTTTCCATAAGATGGAATATCCAACTCTAGAGATTAAAAGGTCTTTTGATTTGGGTCTAGAATGGCTTCTCAGCATGCAGAGCAAGAACGGCGGTTGGGCGGCCTTCGACGTCGACAACGACCTGCATCTCGTCAACAAGATCCCCTTTTCGGACCATGGGGCCTGTCTCGATCCTCCGACCCCGGATATCACGGGACGCATGTTGGAGTTCCTCGCCTTGATCGGTTGGGACCGGGAATCTCCCATCGTCCAGCGCGCCTTGAAATTTGTCTACCGCGAGCAGCTCGAATGCGGGGCTTGGGAAGGCCGTTGGGGCGTGAACTATCTGTACGGAACTTGGTGTGTCCTACAAGGCTTGGCGGCCATCGGTGAAGACCTCAAGGACCCCCGTATCCAGAAGGCCGTGCAATGGATGATCCGAGCCCAACTTCCCGACGGAGGTTGGGGAGAGTCCTGCGCCGGCTATGCCGAGAATCGCTTCGTTCCCCTCACCTCTTCCGTTCCTTCCCAAACCGCTTGGGCCCTCATGGGATTGATTGCCGGAGGCGAAGGTCGGTCTCCGATTGTCGCCCGAGGCGTCGAGTTCCTCCAGCGTCGCCAGAACGACCACGGCTGCTGGGACGAACGCGAATATACGGGGACGGGTTTCCCGGGACACTTCTACATCCGCTACCATGGATATCGGCATTATTTTCCCCTCTTGGCCTTGGGAAAATATTCTCGGATGGCTAAGGAATAAACATCCGCCCGTCTTTTCGGCGTCCGATTCCGCGAATCTTCCCTTCCTTCCACGGAAAATAAAGGGAAATCCCTGGCACGATTCTTGGATTGCCTCTCTTGGCAAGCTCACAATTAGTGCGCCCTAGCGGGCCGCTTCTATATTTAAACCTTTGAATAAATAGGGGGAGATTTGTTCAAGACGCATGGGGACCCTTATGTTCAGCGCTAGATTATCCGCAAACTCCGCCTCGCCAACTCCCGCCGGAACCATCGTCCTGGAATTGCTTTTTTCCGAGCCCGCTTCCGCCGATCCCGACGCCTCCACCTCGCCTCGAGATCGATTTCATTCCCTTTCTATCCGGGAACAAGGAGTCCTGCGTTCGCGCTGGGGTGCTTCCAATGTCGAACAGCTTTTAGCGATAAGCTCGGAGACGGATCCCACGATCTTTTCCGAGGATTTGCTGAGCTGGGCCAGGTCTCAAGAACAAGGCGGCAGACCTGAATCGGCCGTCACGGCCTATGCCCTACTCTGCCGCCAGGAAGGGATTCCCGAGGCGGCTCGAAGGCATGCGCGGCAAGCCCTGGCCGTCTATCAAGGGTCGGGGCCCATGGGCGCCCGTGCCGAGCTTTTTCTACGCAATGCCCTCCGTGAAACTTTGTCGCCCATCAATCTTCTCGCGATGACGGGAGCCGGCTTGGCTTTCCGGGCATCGCGAGTCGGTTTTCTGCGATTGTTTTCTGAAGCGGGACTTTCCGGCGGAGCTTTAAGCGTGGCAGCGGCTGGTGCCGCCTTCAATGCGGAAGCCTTGGCTTTTCCTCTTTTGCACCGCGCAGGCAATCAACTCGTCGGCGCTCCCGTGGATTGGAGTCGCGCCGGCCTCCAGCGCGATCTGCTCTCCAGCTACTTGTTCTTGGGCGGCATGCGCGCCGCGGGTTTCGCCGGAACCAAGTTCCTGCGCTGGGGATCCTCGGTGCCCGGCGCGAACCGAATTTTCGCGCCCAATCTCGGCGTCCTGACGGCATCGCAGCAGCTGAGCCGTTGGGGGCTGATGTTCGGCGGCGTAATGGGCGGAACTTATCTCGAAAGTTTGGCGGGCCTTCGGCGCTTCGATTCACGTTCCGATTTCTTCAGCCATTGCCTCGCCACGTTTTTCCAATTCCAATTGGCCGGTCGCGTCGCTCAAGAGGCCTTGGGCTCCCGCTTCGCCCAGATGGAACGGGGTTTGGATTTGCTGGCGACGAAGATCGAATCCGCCAATCCGTCTTCGAGATCTCCCTACTTGACTGGGGCCCGCCTTCCCGTCTTTGGCGCCATGGCTACGGCCGGCGCGCCGGCAAGCTTCGGCAATCCTTGGATCGCGATGTCGCAGATGGAAATCGCCGAGCCTTCCGCCTCCCACGGACTCAATGGTCATCTCGGGCTTCCGCTAGAACCCGCTCTTGTCTCGAATGGGCCGAAAGTTTTGGAGGCCGTCCCCGCGGAAGCGCCCTCCCCCGCTTCCTACCGCATCGCCGAAGCCTTGGTGCGCCACCGTGGCAATTTCCAGGAAGCGGCGGAATCCCTGGGGCTACCCGTCGCCGAATTCGAGAGCGAATTTCGCAACGACAACCCCCACTCGGAATGGAGCGTTTTCGGCAAAGGCCGCATGCTGTTTTACCGGCCTGCCCTGGCCCTTGCCCGCTCATCGTTGGGCGCGAGGATCTTTCAGCCCCAGTCCCTACAAGCCTTGAATCTTCAACCCGAGACCTTGGGCTTTGCGCAGAGGATGGGAGTTGGCAGCCTCTGGGACCTGCTAATGACGACTCATGCCGACATGCACCACTCGAGAGCGGGTCACGAGCCCGAATCTGTGGTGACGGCCTACGCGGCGGAGATGGAGCGAAAAATCAACGCCGCCTTGCCCAATACTTACGGCACTGTGTTTCAAAATCATCCTTTCGGCGAGGGAGCGGTGAAGGTGGCGATGGGCCGCGTTTTCGGGGACCTTGCTATCGCGGACCTGCGCCTGCCCCCTGAGGTCGCGAACGATTTATCCCTCGGAAACTTCCACACCGTCGGCGATTTGATGCGGAGGCCTATTCCGACTTGGATTCCCCGCGAGTTCATCCCCGAGGACAGGCTTTCGGGAACCCGCGAGGCCCGCGTGGATGCGATCATTCGAAGCCTGTTTTCCTTGCTGCACAACGGATCTCCGCGCCCTGCCGTCCCAGCCACCGTCCAAGTTTTCTCCAGGCCGGCCGAGATGGCGGAAATTCTGGAGACCAAGGAATTCAGCGAAGCGGAATTCGTCCGACAGCTGGTCGAACAACGCGGGGACCTCTCCAAGTTGGCGGTGATTTTCTCCCGATCCCCCGAGGCGCTGCGCAACGAGATTCAGGCGGCGAAGGCCGATTCCGAGTTGGGTCTGTTCCAAACCCAGGGGCAAGGGACCATGATATTTTATAGTTCCGCCTTGCGTCGGGCGATGGGAGAAATCGGGGCTAGCGCCCATTTACCCTCTTCTTTGGATCGCCTGCGGATTTCTCCGGAAGGCCGTGCCCAACTCGAGGTCATGGGGGTGGAATCCTTTCGGGACTTAATGCTCTTGACTCGTGAAGATCTGCGGCGGGATCTTGGAGCCGAGGTCGCCTCGCGCTTCGAGGATAATTTAACCCCGCAAATCGACCAAGCCCTCGGGCAAAGCGGGTTAGAGAGAAGGTTCCAGCCCTTTAATCCCGGCGTGATCAAGGAAGCGCTGGGACGGAGATTCTCGGAGACTCCCCTGAACGTTTTGCGCCTAGAGGCGTCCACGCAGGGATTGCTTCGGGCAAACGGAATCTCTAGGGTGGGTGATTTGATGCGAACGCCTATTCCCCGATGGATTCGGGTCGAACAACTCCCCGAAGGCGCCCATTTCTCCCTGAAAGCGGAGTATCTCGATCATACGATCCGAGCCCTCTTCGCCTTGATGCACTCTTGAATCTGGCGGAACCTTAGCCGATTAAAAATTGAGTAGAAAACGCGCGCCGTTTTCGATTCTTTGGAAATCTATCGCCAGAATAGGCCCCAGTTCTTTTAAGAATAAACTGCGATCGATGGTGTGGATTTGGTCCAATAAGACATCCGAGGCCTTTCCGATTTGCAGCGATTCGGAGGGTTTAATGCGAATTCTCAGGATGTTTTCCGGTTGCAATTGGGTAGTGAGCGGAACCGTGACGACCCCTGGGCTTCCGATTTCCAAGGTATCCGTGGATTGTAGAACAACGACCGGCCGCACCTTTCCGGGTTTGGATCGCCTCGGGGGGTTCATGTCGACGAGGTAGCAGTGTCCCCGTTTAATCGCGAGAGGGTTTGAGTCGGGAGAAGTCACGCAGCACCGCCTGGGCTTCTTTTTGGTAAGAAGGGAAGTAAGTCTTTAATTTGGAAATCTCCAGTTCCCGCTTGAGCTGTTGGTTGAATAATTCGATGGCTCGATTGATGTATTCGGTCTTGGAACGGACCTTGGCCTCGGGCAGGAGCTTGTCTATTTCCGCTTCAAGCTCAGGGCGAATATTGAGTTTCAGTGCCATATAAAAGTCCTATAAATAGCACCTAATTATGGTACCTATTTTGGCACATGTCAACGGCATCTCAAGGAGGATTTAAATCTCGTCGTCTGGCGTGAAATCCCCGTCAAGGATCTCCCCGTCGTTGCCTTCCTTGCGGAACAACACTTCGCCAGGGAAGAGCTCGGCGACCCGCCGCTGGACGTCATCGATCTGCGACTTGGGCGTCGAGGTGCCGGCTCCGATGCCGAGATGGCGGATGTTCTTCAGCCAGTCGGCCTGGAGAAGGTCCGGGGAGTCGATGTGGTAAGTCTTTTCGGGCAGGTATTTCTTCGCCAAGTTGGCTAGGTTGGTCGTGTTGCTCGAGTTGAATCCGCCGACGATCAGGATGGCGTCGACCCATTGGGCCAGGTCCTCGACGGCCTCCTGTTGGTTCTTCACCGGCTTGCAGCGCGTGTCCACCGCGCGCATGCTGGGGTACTTGGTGTCGCGGATGTACTTGACGATCTTCTCGAACTTTTCCTTGGTGATGGTCGTCTGGCAGATCGCGATGGTCTTTTCGAGGCCGGCCGGCAGGCGATCGACCTCCTCCTTCGAATAGACGACGTGGATGTTGTTGCCATAGCTGCGGCTGGCGATGATCTCGGCGTGATTGGGATTGCCGATCAGGATGATATGGAAGCCCTGTTCCTCGAAGGTGCGGATCTTGCGGTAGACCCACTTCAGCAAGACGGGACAGGTGGCGTCGTGGAAATGGATGCCCTTTTCCACCAGAGCTTCCTTCAATTCTTTCGGGTATCCGTGCGCCGTGATGACGACCTCCTTCGTGCCGCTGTCGGCGAGGTGGTCGAGCTCTTGGTAGCGCTCTAGGATGGGAATGCCCTTCTGGGCCAGGTCGTTCACGATCTGGGGATTGTGCACGATGGGTCCCAGGATGGGCTTGCGGTGCTTTTCGGCCAGCTCGATGGCGGCTTCGACCCCGAAACAGGTCCCGGCGCTGCGCGCGACGATGACTTCCAGGGGAGGATTAGCGGTAGTTGCGGTGCTTTCGGACATGATGGCTGACCTTTGCGGTTTTATCGGCTTCTGTCAAGGCGTCGGGGCCCACCCCAAAGGCCTCGGGATTCGATTACATGGGATCGAATAGGCCCGTGGAGAGATAGCGTTCTCCCGTGCTTGGGAGGATCGTGACCACCCTCTTCCCCTTGCCGAGTTTTTCGGCGATGGGGATGGCGGCGAAAATCGCGGCTCCCGAGGAAATTCCGACGAAAATGCCCTCTTTTTCGGCCAGGGCGCGGCTGACTTTTTTCGCCTCTTCGTAAGAGACTTGGATGACTTCGTCGATGATGTCGCGATTCAGGATTTCGGGAACGAAGCCGGCGCCGATGCCCTGGATCTTGTGCGGTCCGGGTTTGCCGCCGGAGAGCACCGGGGATTCGGTGGGTTCTATCGCGATGATGCGGACCTTGGGGTTTTCCTTTTTTAGGACTTCGCCGACTCCGGTGATGGTTCCACCCGTGCCAACGCCCGCGATGAAGACATCCGGCGCGCCGCCCAAAGCTTCGAGGATTTCAGGTCCCGTCGTGCGGCGGTGAACCTCGGGGTTGGCCGGATTCTTGAATTGCTGGGGCATGAAGACGTTGCTTTCCTTCTCGGCCAATTCCCCAGCGCGCTCGATGGCGCCCTTCATTCCCTTGGGCCCCGGCGTGAGGACCAATTCGGCTCCGAAGGCACGCAGCATGGCCTTGCGCTCTTGGCTCATGGTCTCGGGCATCGTCAGCACCAGCCGGTAGCCACGCGAGGCGCAGACCATCGCGAGTCCTATCCCCGTGTTGCCGCTAGTCGGTTCGATGATGACGGTATCGGGTTTAATCAAACCGCGCTTCTCGCCATCGAGGATCATGTTGAGGCCAATGCGGTCCTTCACGCTTCCGGCGGGATTCTCGCTCTCGAGTTTTCCCCAGAGCTCCGCGGCGTTCTCGGAGACGAGACGGCGGATTTTGACCATCGGAGTATTGAAGACCAATTCGAGGATGTTTTGTCCGGTGCGTGGCATGTTTCCCCCCTTAGTGGATTTCAGGTTGCTCGGGAAGGCGGATGAGTTCGTCGGAAAGCTTGATCTCGGGAAGAACGTTCTTCTCCCTGGCCAAGGAATCGCGAAGCTCGTCGATCTCCTTCTAGAGTTCACGGATGTTCTTGTTTTTCATCTTGACCTCGCGCGATCGAGTGAAGGCGTTCAGCTCACCGATCAAGGCAGAGAAGAGCATTCCCAGGGTAAAGGCGAAGATAAACAAGTATCCCACATGAAAATAAGCGCTCCGATCAAGGCAGCGAAGAGCATTCCCAGGGTAAAGGCGATGATCAACAAGTAGCCCACCGGAAAATCGATGGATTCGAGGTAGAGAAACGGCGGCATGTTGAATTTGAAGCTAACCATCGTCGCCAAGCTCTGCGATTGGGTCGTCGAGTTGGTGATGAAGAAATTGGCGATGATGAAGATGATCAGGGCCGCTAGAATGACTTTTACGAAACGCCAGATGGCCATTAGGCTCTCCTTTTAGTCAATTTTGCGACCGCCGGTGCCAGGCGGTCGTAAGTTTCCCATAGATACTCGATCATGGTTTTCGTTTCACCTAAAACCGGCATCCAATTCGTATCTCCTACCCAGCGTGGGACGACGTGCAGATGAAGGTGGTCTCGGATGCCCGCCCCCCCCGCAGCTCCGAGATTAATCCCGAGATTGTGACCCTGGGGAAACATGGTTTTTTCGAGGGCTTTAATGGAGAGGCCCGCGAGCTCGAGCATCTCCGCCTGTTCCGCGGGCTTCAGCTTGGCCAAATCCTTGGTGTGCTTATAGGGGATCACCATCAGGTGCCCGTTGTTATAGGGGTATCGATTGAGAATGATGTAGTTGTGACGGCCGCGGTAGAGGATGAGGTTGTTGCGGTCATCCTTCTTCTTGGCGAGCTTGCAGAAAATGCAGCCCTCTTCCCGGGGGCCCAGGATGAATTCTTTTCTCCAGGGCGCCCAAAGGTTTTTCATTCGCCGCTCACCTTTTGCTTCGGCTCGGCGGCGCCTTCCGGTCCGCCGTTGATGCGCTCTTTCAGCTCTTTGCCGACCTTGAAGAAAGGAACTCGGCGCGTGGTGACGAAGACCTTTTCGCCGCTCTTGGGGTTGCGGCCTTGACGTGCCTGACGGGTCCGGACCTCGAAGCTGCCGAAGCCGCGGATTTCGATGCGGTCCCCTTGACTAAGGGATTCCGTCATCTTGTCAAAGACGGTGTCGACGATCAAGTCCACCTCTTTGCGCGAGAGCGTCTTCAGCTGTTCCGTTAGGATGTCGACAAGATCGCTTTTGTTCATAGCATGATCCCCTTTGTCCAATAGAGCGCGCGACCTTCGCGCAGAAAATAAAATAGTTTCAGCAATCTCGATTCAGCCTGGCCGTCGGCCAAGAGCTCGATCAGCCCGGCCTTTTTCTTCTTCGGGTAGTAGAGCTCGGGAGCTTCCTTCCAACCCAGCATCGCTTGAACGACCTCAATGGCCTTCTGTTGGCCGCCGATCTCGTCGACCAGTTTCATCTTTTGGGCCTGCTCCCCGGTGAAGACACGGCCGTCCGCGAACTTGTCGACCTCTTCCATCGGGATATTCCGTCCCTTCGCAACCGCCGCCTTGAACTGGCGGTGCATGTCGTCCAGGATTCCCTGCAGGTATTGCCGTTCTTCCGGCGTCAGCTCCCGTAGCGGGCTGCCGACGTCCTTCATCTTGCCGGCCTTGAGCACTTCGGCATGCACCTTCAAGAATTCCAGCAGCTGCTGGACATTCGTATAGTCCATCAGGACGCCGATGCTGCCCGTGATCGTCCCAGGCAGGGCGACAATCTTGTCGGCTGCCACGGCGATGTAATAACCGCCGGAAGCCGCCACCGTTCCCATCGAGACGACGACTTTCTTCTTCTCCTTCACCCGGAGGACGGCGTCGTATATCTCTTGCGAGGGACTTACCGCCCCTCCCGGAGAATCAATCCGAAGGATCAGGGCCTTAAGATTGTCGTTGTCGTAGACTCGATTCAGTTCGTCCAGGGTGTCCTTGGGATCGAAGATACCGCCCTTGATCTCGACGACCGCGACCTTATTTCCCGAAAAAATCGAGGAACCCCCGCCCTCGGAAACCATGGAAAATGCAAAAATCAGCATGATCCCCGCGAAACCGAGCAAGACGAGACTAACTAAAAGCAGCCAGAAGCTTTTACCCTTCATGGAGGAAACACCGTTGGTAGGGGCTGGAAATTCCGGCCCCTACCATCCCAATGTGTTGTAAACGGATTAATTCTTCGAAAGCACGTCGGACAAGGTCGCCGTGGAATCGCCCTGCTTGGCCCGGAAATCTTCCAGGGCCTGTTTCTCCGTCGATTTGTGATAGGCCCGGATGCTGAGGACCACGCGATGCTCTTTGTCATCGACGTTGGTCACTTGCGCCTCGAGCTCGTCGCCGATCGCGGGAGATTCGCCGTCCAGTTCTTTGTTCGGCAGGAAGCCTTGGACTTCTTCGCCCAAGTCGATGCTGACGCCATGATTTTCGACCGCGCTGACCTTGCCCTTGACGTGGCTGCCCGGAGCGAAGCCCTTCATGATCTTCTGATAGGGATCATCTTCGAGCTGCTTGACGCCCAAGGAAAAGCGTTCGTTCTCTTGGTCGATATTGAGGACGACCGCGTCGACTTCTTGGCCCTTCGTATAGACTTCGGAAGGATGCTTGGCTTTGTGAGCCCAAGAGAAGTCGGACACGTGCACGAGACCGTCGATGCCCTCTTCGATGCCGATGAAGACGC
>JAIOPF010000035.1 GCA_021414045.1 Deltaproteobacteria bacterium
ACCCATGGGTGTGTCCCCTTACACCCGAGCCCACGGTTAATTCAGAGAGACTTTTCGGTAAAGACCCGAAATGGTTGCGCTAAAAGGGGATGTCGTCGTCGACTTCCAGGGGAGCGGCTTCTTGGATGCCGGGAGAAGCACTGCGCGAACCTTTGTTTCCGGCCGCGGGACGTCCCTCGGCTCCGGCGCCCATCGGCGAGCCCAAAAATTGGATGGTTTGGGCCACGACCTCGGTGGTGTAGCGCTTGTTGCCTTCCTTGTCGTTCCACTCGCGGGTTTGCAGGCGGCCTTCGAGATAGACCGGACGGCCCTTGCTGAGGTATTCGCCGCAAAGCTCGGCCAGTTTGTTCCAGACGACGATCTTGTGCCACTCGGTGCGTTCTTCCTTTTTGCCGTCCTTGCCCATCCACGACTCGTTCGTCGCGACGCTGAAATTCGCGACGGCGCTGCCGCTGGGGGTGAACTTGACCTCGGGATCGCTGCCGAGATTTCCGATCAGGATGACTTTATTGACGCTGGCCATAGGGGGATCCTCCGTGCTTTTGAATGGGCGATATCATAAAAATCTTAAAATGCTACAGCAACTTCTGTGCCAGGGAATCCCGGTCTTTTTTCCAGGCCGGATAGTCCTGATCGATGCCGGTTTTGTCGAGTCGGTCGAAGGCCTGAAGTTCGGACTTCGCCGCGTCCTTTTCCCCGATCTGTTCGAGGCTGCGCGCGAGGAAAAGGCGGTTGAGAGCATAGTCGGGAGCGAGTTTCACCGCTTCCTTGAGATTTTGTACCGAGCGATCGAGGTCTTGGGTGATGTTTTTCGGATTGAGGGAAAAGGACGGCGCCTGGGAGTAGATGTTTCCTAGAATGCGGTAGCAGCCGGCGTGTTCGAAATCCGGCTGAGATTGATTGAGTGCGTCGCAATTCGCGACCATTTGATGCAGCCCTCGTTGGTAATTCGGAATGTGGTTCTGAATGTAGACGCCGGTATTCAAGGTTTGAAAATAAAGGCAGGAGGCTTCTTTCGGCGCTTCCTTGAGGCATTTTTCGGCATACACGATGCCTTGATGGGAAAATTCGAGTTTTCCTTTTTTCTCCGGGGCCGATCGCGCCTGAAGGTAGGCGTGACGCGAAGCCTCGCCCAATTCGGCGGGAGTTTTGTAGCCATCCGGTAATTTGGGTAATTGATTGAGGTGCTCTTGAGCTCGAGGTCTATCGATTTCGTCTCCGAGGCCGCAGTGGTCTCGGAAGAATCGGCTTTCGTCCTTGAATTGGAATCCGTCGCCGTGCCGTTTGAATTCGGTACGGCCCCCCAGCGTCCCGAAATCTCCCTTCCTCCCGCGCAATGCCAGGTTTTGGCCATCGCTAGCGGCAAGGGAGGCACCGGCAAAACCACTTTCACCACCAATCTCGCGATCAGTCTCGCGCAACGGGGGCTGCGAGTCCTGATCATTGACGCCGACTTCGGCTTGGCCAACGACCATTTACTCTTAGGTATCGAACCCACGGGAGATATCGGCGACGTCCTCGCCGGCCGACGTTCTCTCCACGACGTGATATTGCCGGGTCCGGGTGGCGTGAAACTTCTGCCGGGCGGCATGGGCTCCAGCCGGCTTTCTAATTTAGAGCCTTACGAGATCGCGACTTTAGCCCGTGAACTGGGATGCCTCGAGCCCGAATACGACATCGTCTTGGTGGATTTGGCGGCGGGGATTTCGCCCGCGAACCTGCATTGGCTGAAACCCGCGCATGACAGCATCTTGGTGACGAACCCGGAAGTGACCGCCTTGATCGACGCCTACGGATTGGTGAAGTGCCTCGCCCTGGAGCATCCCGAGGTGAAAATCGAGCTTCATGTCGTCATGAACCGGGTCCGAGACGAGGAGGAGTACCAACAGTCGATGAAGAAGCTTCGGCACGTCGTTGGAAAACATCTTCCTCAGGTTCGGCTAAACAGTCTCGGATCCATTCCCTTCGATCGTTACTTATTGCATTCCATCGCCATCCAAAAGCCGGCGGTCTTGTCCCATCCACGGGCCTTCGTGACTTCCTGTCTCAAGGGCATCGAAGCCAAGCTTTATGCCCGCTACCGCTCTTGGGAACGGCGCCAAAACCGCAGCGCGGAAATTCCCTCCTATTTCGCCAAGCTCGAGCGGCAGGCCCATGAATAAGAAATTCTGGCAACGCGGGCCCGTTTCCAAAATCTTGAAGAAGCCACAGCTGGCTTTGAAGCAGACTTTCCAGGCGGTGAAAGGGCGGCGGCCGGAACTCGGTTCCCTGTTCGAGGCCCTGCCTGGGGGGTTGGCATCCCTCGAAAGCGGTTTTGAGGTACTGGATGGGGATTTCCCCATTCGCGAAGGGCATTCACGCATCGACCTTGTGGCGATCAACCCCGCCCGCGAATTGACCTTCATTTGGGTCAAGCGGCACTGCAACGCCGAAACCATTTCCAAGCTGCTGCCGGATTACGACTGGATACAAAAAAACCAGGCGCTTTGGTCACATCTCTTTCCCCAAGTCCTGGAAAGTCGCTCCATGCAAATGCGAATGTGGATCTTCGCCTTGGAGATCGACGCCGAAGTGAAGTTCCTGCTCAACTACCTCCAGGGAGTGCGGATGAGTCTGTTTCAGTGCGGGCAAAGCGGAAAGGGCGCCGAGTGGAACTTCTGCTCTTGGGAAGAGGCCCAAAAAAGCTTGGGCAAGGCCGCGGTCCTGCCTTCCTCGCCGACCGTCCTGAAAGGTGTGCCCGAAAAGGAGAAGCCGGCCCTGCTCAGCCATGAAGAGATCCAGGATCTGATTGGTCTGGCTCCGGCGGATCCCTATCGCCAGGAAGATGAAATCACCGATCCCTTTTTCGACTTGGCTAGCCTGCAAAATTAAAATCCCTTGCGGAATGGCGGCCTTTCCCTCGATAAGTCATTGATCTTTGCGGTGATTCGTTCTAAGCAGGCCGAGCCCATGAAACCCCTCTCCATCATAGTCTTGGCAGCCGGCAATTCGACCCGACTCAAGTCCCAGTTGACGAAAGTATTGCACCCGATCTGCGGGCGTCCGCTCATCGATTACGTGCTCGAGACGGCGCGTTCCGTCCGGCCCCGCAAGATCTCGGTGGTGCTCGGTAACGACCGTGAAAAAGTTCAGGCGCACTTGCAGGCTCAAAAGGGGGCGGCAAAAGACCTTTCGTTCGCCCATCAAAAAGAGCGTCGCGGGACCGCCCAGGCGACCCAAGTCGGTTTGAAGGCTTTGGGCAAGATTTCCGGCCATGTTCTCATTCTGAGCGGTGACGTTCCGCTTCTGCGTCCGGAAACCCTCAAGCGGCTCTTGCGTTTGGGGGCGGCGCGTCCGCTTTCCTTGGTGACCGCCGTTTTGGCGGCGCCCTTCGGTTACGGACGGATTATGCGCGACCTCGAGGGCCGTGTCTGCGGCATCGTCGAAGAGAAAAACGCTTCCCCCGAAGAGAAGCAGATCAACGAGATCAACGCCGGTATTTACTGCGTCGAGGCCGCTTTTCTCAAAAAAGCCCTGGCTCAAGTTCGCCCCGATCCCGTGAAGAAGGAATATTACCTCACCGACATCATCGCCTATGCGGTGAAGCAAGGCCTGCCTGTTCACACCATCGCGGTCGACGATGCCTACGAAATTCTCGGCGTCCAGCTTTTGGGGAACACCCAGGTGGGCCGTTCTTGCCATATCGGACCCGGCAGCATCCTGATCAATGCGCGGTTGGGCGAGGGGGTCCAGGTCAAGGCCTATAGCCACTTGGAAGATTGCACCGTCAAGTCCGGCGCGGTGATCGGTCCCTTCGCGCGCCTGCGTCCGGCCAGCATCGTGGAAGAAGAGGCTCATGTCGGTAATTTCGTTGAATTGAAGAAGACCCGCTTGGGCAAGGGCAGCAAGGCCAACCACCTCAGCTATTTGGGCGATGCGGTCATTGGCCGTGGCGTCAATATCGGCGCGGGAACCATCACCTGCAATTACGACGGGAAGAATAAATTCCAGACTTATCTCGAGGACGGCGTCTTCGTCGGCAGCGATACTCAATTGGTGGCGCCGGTCAAGGTGGGGAAGGGGGCCTATATCGGTGCCGGAACGACGGTCACGATGGATGTTCCGGCCGGCTCCCTGGCGATTTCGAGGGTGCCCCAAAGAAATATTCCGGGTTATAAGAAGTAAGGGCGGTATCGATTTTATGTGCGGCATTGTCGGATATATCGGTCAAGAACAGGCGGCGGGGATTTTGCTCGATGGACTTTCGCGGCTCGAGTACCGCGGCTACGACTCCGCGGGAATCGCGGTCATCTCCGACGGTAAACTGACCATTCGGCGCGCCCAGGGCAAGCTCTCCAAGCTCCGCGAAATGATTCACTCCCAAAGTCCCGAAGGCAAGATCGGAATCGGCCACACCCGCTGGGCCACCCATGGACGACCCAGCGAGACCAACGCCCATCCCCACCGTTACGGCAAGGTCACCGTGGTGCACAACGGCATCATCGAAAATTTCTCCGAGCTGCGCGAAGCCCTGATCAAAAAGGGCCACCACTTCTCCTCCGAGACGGATACAGAGATCATCGCCCACCTGGTCGACGAAGAATTGGGTCCCAAAACTCCCACCCTGACGGCCTTCCGCAGGGCATTGCACCGATTGAAGGGTTCTTTCGCGGTCGCTCTCCTCCACGAGTTCGAGCCCGACACCCTATATGTCGCCCGTAGCGGATCTCCTCTCGTTCTTGGATTGGGAGAAGGCGAGAATTTCGTTGCCAGCGACGTGCCCGCTCTCTTGCCCTACACGAAACGCGTGCTTTTCCTCGAGGACGGCGAGGTCGCCGTCCTGAGCCGCAAGAACATTGAAATCGAGACCCTCGACGGAAAAAAAGTCCAACGCGAAGCCAAGACCATCACCTGGACGCTGGCAATGGCGGAGAAGGCTGGCTACAAGCATTTCATGCTGAAGGAGATCTTCGAGCAGCCTCGCGCCTTGGCGGATACGCTGCGCGGTCACCTCGACTTGGTGAAGTCAAACGTGCACGGGGATGGTTCCGGAGAAATTTTCAAGACCAAGGCGGATCTCGAAAAAATCGACAAGGTTTATATCGTCGCTTGCGGAACCAGCTGGCATGCGGCCCTGGTCGGCAAATATTTCCTCGAAAGCAATCTCAAGACCTTGGTCATGGTCGAGCAGGCCAGCGAGTTTCGATATCGCGATCCCATCCTGGATAAAAATACCCTCGTCATCGCCATCAGCCAATCCGGAGAGACGGCCGATACCTTGACGGCGATCCGTAACGCCAAGGCCAAGGGCGCCAAAGTGCTTTCCATCGTCAACGTCGTCGACAGCTCCATCGCAAGGGAGAGCGACGGGGTGCTCTACACCTATACCGGTCCCGAGATCGGCGTTGCGGCCACCAAGACCTTCACCGCGCAGATCGCGGCACTGCATCTTGTCGGGCTGCTTTTGGGCCGAAAAAAGGGGAGCTACAAGAAGGACGAGGCCGAAAAGTTTCTGCACGAGCTTCTCGAGGTTCCCGGCAAGATCGATGAGATCCTCAAGCAGGCCGAGAGCATCCGCGAGATCGCGCTGAAATATGCTCACAGCGAAGACTGTCTTTTTATCGGTCGCGGGCCTCAGTTCCCCATCGCCCTGGAAGGCGCCCTGAAACTGAAGGAAATTTCCTATCTCCACGCCGAGGGCTATCCCGCCGGCGAATTGAAGCACGGCCCCATCGCCCTGATCGACCAAGGCTCTCCTGTCGTGGCCATCGCCCTGCAGGACGATTATTACGAAAAAATGATGTCCAATATTCAGGAAGTGCTTTCCCGCCAGGCCTCGGTGGTGGTTTTAGCCACGGAGGGCGACCGAAAAATCTCCTCCCTCGCCGCCGACGTCATTTACCTTCCGAGGATGCACCCGTTTTTGACCCCAATTTTAGCCGCCGTTCCGATGCAGCTCATCGCTTACTACATCGCCGACCATCGCGGTCACGACGTCGACCAACCTCGTAATTTGGCAAAGAGCGTGACGGTGGAGTAACGAAATGTCCTTCTCCGATGGCATTAGAAGATTCCGCCAGGACCAAGCCACACAATTGATTTTGACCGGTCTCCTGATCGGAGTTCTTTCGGGTGTCGCGGCGGTACTCTATCGTTGGTTGATTGCTTACATCCAGAGCCTGTTTTTTGGCGGTGGGGAAGATATCCTAGAAGTTGTCCAGTCGGCCTCTTTTTGGCGGCGTATTCTTATGCCCGCTCTGGGCGGACTCTTGGTTGGAATAATCAGCAAAATTCTATTGAAGAAGGAAGGCGCTTCCCATGGTGTTCCCGACGTCATGGAGGCCTTTCAGGGTAATAAGCCTCTGCCTCGCCGCGTCATTTTGGTTCGTGCCCTGACTTCGGCGATAACCATTGGCAGCGGTGGCTCGTCCGGTCGAGAAGGTCCCATTGTTCATATCGGCGCCACTATCGGTTCTGCGGTTTCCCGATTGCTCAAGAAGAAGGGCGAACTGGTCAAGACGATGATCAGCTGCGGTGCGGCCGGGGGAATTGCTGCCACTTTCAATGCTCCGATCACCGGCGCCTTATTCGCGCTCGAAATCATCCATGGCGACGTCGCGATAAGGCATTTTACGCCGGTCGTGATTTCCGCAGTCATTGCGACGGTTGTCTCCAATTCGTTGCTCCATGGTCAGGTGGCGGATTTTCCAGCTCTGACTAACGGGCAATTCAGTTTCGCGCTGAAAAGCGGGGGGGAAATTCCGCTCTATCTCTTAATGGCTTTATTTCTGGGAGGCGCGGGGATCCTTTTCATTCGTTTGTTGGAAGGGCTGGAAGAGAGTTTTGAAAAAATCAAAATGCCCGGCTATTTGAAACCTGCTTTGGGCGGTTTTCTCTTGGCCTGGATCACTCTATTTCTTCCGCAACTGCACGGCTTCAGTAATTACACGACCATCAATCAGATTTTCGAAGGGCAATACCTTTGGTACGTCATTGCATTGATGGGTCTACTCAAGATGTTGACCACTTCCTTGACTCTCGGTTCGGGGGGGACCGGCGGTGTCTTTGCGCCATCTTTGTTCGTTGGAGCCATGTTGGGGGACACTTATGGTTATTTTGCACATAAAATATTTCCGAACGCGACGGCTGATGCGGGAAGTTATGCGCTGGTTGGAATGGGAGCCTTGATGGCTGCCGTGACGGGCGCCCCCTTGACTTCCGTGGTCCTGATCTTCGAGCTGAGCGGGAAATACACGATCATCCTTCCCCTGATGATCACCTGCGCGGTGAGCACCATCCTAGTGCAGATCGTGATGAAGGGTTCCGTTTTCACCCGGCCGCTGATCAAAAAGGGAATTTTTTACGGTGAAAAGCGGAACGTGCTTCGGCGCATGAGGGTGCAAGAAATCCTGCGCACGAATTTTCTGTCGGTCACACCCCAGACGAAAGTAAAAGAGTTGTTGAATCTTTTAACCCAATCGAAGCAATACGCTTTTCCCGTCCTTGATGACGGAAAGAACCTGGTGGGAATCGTTTCCCTCCAAGATTTCCAGGGGGCGGTTTTTGAGCAGGGGCTTTCCGATATCGTGGTGGTGGGCGAGCTCATGACTTCCGAAGTCCTGACCGTCACCCCCGAGCAGAGTCTCGAGGAGGCGCTGCTCAAGATCGGAGACGAGAACATCGAGTATTTGCCCGTCTTGGTTTCCGGGGATTCCAAGCAAGTCCTGGGTATCGTGTCTCGGCGGGATATTTTGTCGTGCTACAATCGAGAAGTGAAAGAAATGATCGAAGCGGCGAGGACCGAATGAATCTCAACCATCTGAATCCACAACAACGCGAAGCGGTCTTGACGACCGAAGGTCCCTTGCTGCTGTTCGCCGGCGCGGGTAGCGGCAAAACGCGGGTGCTCGTGCACAGAATCGCTTATTTGATCCAAGAAAAACGGGTGAGTCCCTGGAACCTCTTCTCGGTGACCTTCACCAACAAGGCGGCGGGGGAAATGAGGGACCGCGTCGCGGGGCTGCTTGGCCACCGAGCGGATGAGACCTGGATCTCGACCTTCCATTCCGCCGGGGTTCGGATCTTGCGCAAGCATGCTTCGCGCTTGGGTTACGGCGATTCCTTCGTGATCTACGACAACAGCGACCAGCTTTCGCTCATCAAGGAATGCCTCGAGGAGCTCCAACTCAATCCGAAGATTTTCAATCCTCGCTCGGTGGAATCGCGGATCGACACCGCGAAGAACGAATTGGTCGAGCCCGGCCAATTCCCCACCGGGGATTTTTTCAGCGAGCAGGTGGCGCGAGTTTACGAGCGTTACGCCAAGAAGTTGAAGGACAACAACGCCGTCGATTTCGGAGACTTGTTGCTCCTTCCGGTTAAGCTTTTCGAGCAGCATCCCGATGTCTTGGCCTCCTACCAAGACCGATTGCATTACCTCATGGTCGACGAATATCAGGATACCAACCATGCGCAAGACCGCCTGATTCAGCTCTTGGCCGGGGGTAGGCAAAATCTATGCGTGGTCGGAGACGACGACCAGTCGATCTA
>JAIOPF010000036.1 GCA_021414045.1 Deltaproteobacteria bacterium
TGGACGGTGGATCGTTCGCTTCAAGAGGCCTGGAAACTGCTCGCGCGGGGAGGATTAAAGGAACTCGCTACGGTGGAGGAACTATACCTGCTGGGCTTTCGGCTTCCTGAGCCCGCCCTGCTAGCCTTTCTCGAATCCTCACTCCGGGGCTATCCGGAATTGACCATTCATTTATTCCTCCCACCACGGGAAAGGCTCGTCGACGCCGAGGGACGCTTTGAAAACGCGCGACGCCGCCTCGAAGCCATGGCAGAATCGACGGAATCCCTCGAAGCCTTGCCTCCCGCGCATTTGCGGGCCTGGCCTTATGCCACGCCGATTCACGAGACGGACGCCGCCCTAAGATCCTGGCTGGAATTGGGATCCGAAAACCGAATCCTCGTTCCCGGCTTCAGTCCGGTCGGCGGTGTTTTAGAAGCGGAATTGCGCGCCAGAATCGCCGTTCAGGGGTCGGCCGGGCCGGTTGCGGCGACCGCCACACAGATCCCCGCCTTTCTCATCCGCGAATTGGAGACGGGCCGAGATCCAGAAGTTCCGGTTCTCTTCGAAGCCGTCCTTCAAGCCCTGCGTCCGCTTTTCTTGGACCTGCAAAAGAGTTTGGCCGAAAACGGCGATCTCGAATCCCTGCGCTTTCTCGAAGCCTATCGCCGGTGGTTTTTGGACTGGGAACAAGCGGAAACCTGGGAAGCCGAACTCCGCCCCTGGAAGGAGTGGATCGCCGATCTAAAAGAAGACCTGACCGAACTCCGGCTACAGGCATCCCCTGGCGTGCAACGCCGCCTGCCGCTCCGACGGCTCGATCGTCCCGGCCTCTTGCCGGTAAAAAATCTTCGGGTGGTCGGAATGAACGAGGGTTCTTTTCCCGCCGCTCCGACGCCCGCATTCTTCGAGGAAGAGGGCCTGCGCCTTCTGAAAATCCACGAAGAAGAATTGATCCTTCAGCAAGCCCTCTTCTTGGGCCTGGACCGCGTCGATTTCAGTTATTCGGAGTTTTCCCTTTCCGGTCGCGCCCTCCCGCCCTCGGCTTCCTTGAGTGAACTGCCCGCTTTAGAGTGGATTCCCGAACGGGAAACGACCGCCCTGTCCAGCGCCCAGGGCCACCCCTATTTCCGCGAAAACGTCCAGCGCGAACGCCGGAGGCGGGATTCGCCCGGAGGAATCGACGCCGGCGACCTACAAAATTTGGGGTTGGAATCGGCCATTCTCGCGAAACTCAAGAAACATCCGCTCAGCGCGACTTACCTCGACGATTTCGCCAAGTGCCCCTGGCGCTTCTTCGCTCGTTGGCAACTGCAGCTGAAGGAAGAAGTCCAAGAAGACCTGGAAATCGAACCGAAACGCCGCGGCGGCCTGATGCACCGGCTTTTGGAAGAGGCGATTCGCGAATTGTGCCGCGGATTTTTCGAGCAAGGAAAAATCCCTTCCGCGCAGGAAGTCGAATCCTGCCTGGAACTTGTCTTTCTCCGGCTGCAGACAGTGGCCGTCGGCGAGCCCTCCCCCGTTCCCCGCGTCCTGGTGCTGGACCAACTCGAGAGACTGCGACGCTCGGCCTCGGCCTTGCTCGGCGAAGAACAGGCGAATTGGAGCGAAGCTCCCGAAAAACTCCTCCCCCGCCACCTCGAATGGAGTTTCGGCCGCGGCGGCCAAGGACCCTTGACCATCGCATTGGATGCCACGACGAGCATCCCCTTGACCGGTGCCGTGGATCGCATCGACGTCAGTTCGGAGGGAAACCGCTTCCTCCTGATCGACTACAAATCCTCGCGGAGCGAGGACCTCGCCAAGGAGATCCGCGACGGCCAGAGCCTGCAGCTATGGATCTACCTTCAAGCCGTGAAACGCCTGCTGTATCCGCGGGCGGAAGCCTTGGGAGCCCTCTATTGGGACGTCAAGGAAGTGAAGAAGAACCAAGGCATCGCCCGCCGCGAGGCCTATCAACCTTATTCCCAACGCAAAATCCCTTCCCAATCGCGTTCCTTCATGAAGGAAGACGCCTTCGAAGAGATGGATAATCGTTTGGAGGCGGCGACAGTGAAAATCCTGAAAAGGATCCTGGCGGGAGATTATATCCTTAAGCCCGAAAAATGCCTGGGCGCCTACTGCGAATTCCGCGAGATATGCCGTTATGACGAAAAGCCTCGAAACTAAACTTATCCACGAGTCGCAGCTGGCCCGGGCGGTGGAAAGCCTCGACCGAGACGCGATCATCGTCGCGAATGCCGGCGCGGGGAAGACGCATTTGCTGGTCGAGCATTACTTCGCCCTGCTGGAATCGGGGCTAGAGCCGGCCCATGTCGTCGCCTACACCTTCACGGAAAAGGCCGCCAACGAGCTTCGCGAGCGCATCGTCCGCCGCATGGGAACTCATCCCGGATTTTCGGAATTGCCCGAGGACATGCTCAAGCATTGGCGGACTCGCATCCACGCCGCCCCGATAGGCACCATCCACCAATTTTGCCTCAAGGTGATCGAGGCCTCCCGAAACGCCGGCGAGCGTTCTTCCTACAAGATCGTCGACGAAGCCCTGGAAGGCGCCTTGCAAGAAGGCTTGCTGCGGGCCTTCCTGAGGCGTCGCTTCGAGGCGGAGGACGCGGACGCCCTCCGGCTTCTCGAACATTACCGGATCGCCGACCTAACTCGGCTTCTCGAGCGCTATCTCTCTTACCTGCCCTTCGAGGCCGAATTGGAAATTCCGCTTCCGGCTCCCGAAGCCCTCGAGAGCTCCCTCCTCGAATCCTTGGAGAGGCTGGGAAAACCGCTATGGGACGAAATTCAGGGGCAAAAACGACGGCGCTATTGGCTGAGTTTCGCCGACATGGAGAGACGCGCCCTGGAGTTGCTGCGAGATCCGCCCGAGGCGGTCGTGAATTTCCTTCGTCCCATCCAGCACGTCCTGGTCGACGAATTTCAGGACACGGCCCCCATTCAAATTCGCCTCATTGAGGCCTTGCGCGAGCAAGGTTCGCGGAATGCGGGCCGGCTCCACCTTTTTTGCGTCGGAGATCCCAAACAGTCGATCTACCGCTTTCGCGACGTTGACCGGAACCTCCTGCTCAATACCGAAGAAAAAATCCACTCCCAAGTCGGGGAAAAATTCGATTTTTTCGTCAATTATCGCTCGACCTCCACCGTGCTGAAACTCGTCAACGGCTTCACCGCCAGCGCCTTTCCTGAGGCCCGGGACTCCCAAGCCAATCGTGAGGACGTCCCCGGGACCCTCGCGCGATTGGTGGAAATTTCACCGGAAGAAACAGGAGCCGACGCCGAAGGTTGGGCCGAAGAGGAGGCCAGACAAGTGGCCTTAGCCATCCAAGGCTTGGGCCAAGACCTTCCCCTCGACCGCATCGCCGTTTTATACCGGGCCTCCACCGCGGCGCTTCCCTTGATCCATGCCCTCAAGGAACGTGGCATTCCTTACAGCATTCGGGGAGGGCAAAATCTTTTCGAGCGTCAGGAAATTCTCGACCTTCACCGGCTGCTTTATATTAGGGCCGCCGCCAAGCATGACCACTCCGTGGTAGGGGTGCTGAGATCCCCACTTTTTCTGCTCTCCGACGCGACCTTGCTTTTCCTGTCGCGGCGCGACTCCAAGGAAAGCCTCTGGGAACACCTGAACCGGCCGGAAACCCTGGAAGCCCTGAAATCCGATTATCCTCCCGAATTTGACAAAGCCAACTGGGCGCTGGATCGATTGCGGCGGTGGAAGGGCCTAGCGGGAACCCTCTCCGCCCATCGATTATTGGAGGAGGCCTTAAGGCGGGAATCTTGGGGAGACCTCTATGCCGCCGCCTATCGAGAGCCGCAACGCCGATTGGCCATCGAACAATGGATGGAATGGCTGCAAGCCCTGGAAACCGACGATGCCCCGCTACGTTTGACGGACACGGCGCGCATCCTCAAGGAAGTGGTCGCGATGATGCCGAACAAGACGCCTCTCGGCGATTTGATCGGCAGCCGCGGCAGCGTCCAACTGCTGACGATTCACGCGGCCAAGGGACTGCAGTTCGATACCGTCTTCCTGATCGGCATGAACCGGAAGATGCACGTGGATTATCCCCTTTTGCAGCGAGTGGGGAATGCGCTGGCCCTGAAAGTACCGGACGAGGATCACAAGAATCGCAAGACCGACCGTTACCAAGCCATCGAAGCGCATCACCAAGCGGAAGAATTGGAAGAGGCAAAACGCCTGCTCTACGTCGCCATGACCCGAGCGGAAAACCGGCTGATCCTCCTCGTCCAACCGAAGAAATCCAAATCAGGATCCTTGCAGGACCTGCTATTGCGGGGGCTTGGCGAAACGGCGGATCTTTGGAAGGGAACTCTAGACAGCGGCGAGACTTCCGCTATCGATGCCGAAATCCCCGCGGAAGCCGACGACGTCATTCCAGAACCCACCGCGGACCCCATCCTTCCCTTAAGGGAAACCAGCGTTTCCGAATTGGAAACCTTTCTGGCCTGTCCCTTGAAGCACTATTACACCTACGAACGCCAGACGCCGACGGCTCCTGGGAATCTTTCGGGGGAATTGGGCGCGGCCGAAATCGGGACCTTGCTGCACGGAGCCTTGAACGCCTTGCATTCTCGGCCGGAATCCGAAATCGATCCGCTGATCCGTCGCCTCCTGGGGCCTTCCCTGCCCAATCCCGAAAAGGGCCTGGTCGAAAAGCTGGAGAATACCCTTCTCTCCTACCTGCAAAGCGGGGCTTATGGAGTATTGCAAAAGTCCGAGGAGGATTTCAGCGAACTCCCCTTTCTGCTCCAGCTGAGTTCCGGCGCGGTGCGGGGACAGATCGACCGTTTGATCCGAGTGAATGGAAAATGGATCCTGATCGACTTCAAATATGCCGAACGGGAAGCCAGCCCCAGGGAACTTCTCTCGGCCTATGGATTTCAGCTGAAGACCTACGCCCTCGCCTGCCGTCGATTGCTGCGCGAGAACCTCGATTCCTCCCAAATCCACGTGATGAACCGAGGCGAAGCCTTCGAATTCCGATTCAGCGAGGAGGATCTGGACCTCCATGAAGCCCTGTTGGAAGAAGCCTCCGCCGCGCTGCGCAACGCCGACAAGAAACTCTCCGAAATCCGCTGGCGACCGGCTTGCGCGGTATGCGCCTACCAACGCGACATTCCCGTCTGCCCCGTTCCGAAGGGCCGCGCCTTCGCGAGCCTATAGCGGAATCTTCGTTGCCAGCCTCTCCCAAAATTGGTCTACTGTCTTCCTGAAGGAGAGCCGCATCCATGGAGTTTCGCGTCGAGGCCGCCGAAAATACCGCCTATCCGCAGCAGGCGCTGGAAGTCTATGCCGGCCTCGAGCCCGCCCTGAGCCAAGTTCGAAGCGCACTCGACCAAAGGAAGATCGACGCGCTACTGACCACGCTGGGAAACAGTAATTTTCTCGCCCGATGGGCTCGCCGCCATCCGGAAAAGGCCGCCGAGACGCTTTGCGACGACCTCGACGTCCCAAGGCTACAGGAAGATTTCTTCGCCGAATTTCGCGATGTCTTGGGCGCCCAGGAACCTCGCGACGCCGAGCAGTTGGCCGAAATCCTGCTCGACCGCAAATACCGTCATCTCTTTCGCATCACCCTGCGCGACGTCGGACTGCGCCGGCCCTTGCGGGAAATCGTCGCCGAGTTCAGCGCGCTGGCCCGCGCCGTCCTGCGCAGCACCCTCGATTGGCATTTGGCCCAATGCCGCGGGGATTTCGGCACTGCCCTGGCCTCGCCCGACTTCGATGCCGAGATCCCGTTTTGCATCCTCGCCATGGGCAAGTTGGGCGGGGACGAGCTGAACTTCAGCAGCGACATCGACCTGATTTATTTCTACGGAACCGACGAAGGGCGGGTCGAGGGCGTGGGCGGGCTGAATCCCCACGAGTACTTCGGAAAATTGGCCGAAAGAATGGGCGCTTTCCTGCGCAAAAAGAATCCCGACGGCTTCCTGTATCGGGTCGATCTCGAGCTGCGTCCCGAAGGCAAGTCCGGCAGATGCTCTTCGGCGGCCAGAACGCCGACTTGCAAATCCCCAACACCCTCGAAGTCCTGCCGCGTCTCCGCAAGGCGGGTCTTATCGAGGCCCGGGAAGAAGCCCGGCTTTCCGGCGCCTATATCTATCTGCGCACCCTGGAGCACCGGCTACAATTGGCGGAGGAAGAGCAAACTCACCAATTGCCCGAATCCACCGAAGAACTTCAAAATTTGGCCAGGCGCATGGGATACGCCCAGCCGGACCGGGGCGAAGCCGTCCAGGCGATGTTCGCCGATCTGGAGGGGCACCGGAGCGCCGTGCAGGAGATTTTTAACGACATGATGGCGAAACGATTCGAGGCGGAAGGATGAACCCGGGCGCCCTCTTATATTACGATGAGTTGAAGCGAGACATCGTCGCTCAAAGCGATCTCGAGGGGAAACTCCTCGCCTTGCGGCGCTTCCGCAAAACCATTTCCCAGGAGATCGAGACCCGTTTGCTCTCGGGGGATATGCCCTTGGACCCCGCCATGGCCGCCCTCACCCATTTGGCCGACGCGGTGCTGATCGCCACCTATGAAATGGCCCGCGAAGAACTCTCCCACAACTTCGGCCTTCCGCGGTGCAAGGACAACAACGGCAGTTTCGTTCCCAGCGAGTTCGCCATCATCGGAATGGGCAAGCTGGGCGGCTTGGAACTGCATCTCCACAGC
>JAIOPF010000037.1 GCA_021414045.1 Deltaproteobacteria bacterium
GCTCAGGGAATCAAGACTTTTTATTACCCGAAGATTTTCAAGAGCGGTTTTCAAGCGGCCAGCATGGTCAGCGGCAACGCCATGCTGCACCTCTATTTCAAGGGGCGTGACAGCTGGGACGGGCGCCTTTCGCTGGAAGAAGTGCGGGAGCTCTACCCCAACGTCGTGTCCGGCTTGCTGGAGCAACCCGCCGTCGATCTCCTGCTTTCCCAGGATCGGGAGGGTTGGGTGCATGTCCATAGCCGCGAAGGCGAGGCCAAGGTCAGGGAAGAGGGCGAATTCCTGGTCTTTCAAAATCTTCGCGGCAATGCCCTCGGGATCAGAGACATTCCCAACAGGGTCTCTCGCCTCGAAGCCTTGCAGCTCACGGCCGACACCAAGTATCCCGATTCCCTCGTGCAGCTGACCCAGATCTTTCGTTCGTCCCGCACGGGCGACCTGGTATTGAGCGCCTCCAAGGGTTACGACCTGCGCAAGCGCTTCGAATATCCCGAACACAAGTCCTCGCATGGAGCGATGCATGACGAGCATATCCTGATTCCGCTCTTTTCGAGCGTCAAGATGAAGCGGGACGTCGTCCGCAGCGCGGACCTTTTTCCTTCCATCCTCCAGCTCCATGGAGATTCCATCCCCTCCGGCATCGATGGAGAGAGCTTTTTTTAGGCGGCCTCGCTTAAATTTTTTAATTGTTGGTGAGGCGTGAAGAACTGTCGGTAGCCCAACAGGACGACGATGAGGTTCGTCAGGGCGGCGCTTGCCAACAGCATGAACATCACGATAATTTGATAGCGCACAGCGAGTAGGGGGGATTTACCCGCGATGATCAATCCGGCCATCATTCCCGGCATGAAAATCACCCCTAGGGCTTTCATGGTGTCGATGGCGGGGATTAGCGAGGCGCGAAGGACCTCTTTTAGGATTTTCTGAACCGATTGGCGGTTGGAGGCTCCCAAGCTCAAGTAGACGAGAATCTCGGGACGTCTCAGATCCATCTCCGATTTGAGGCGGTTCAGGGTGAGTCCCGCTCCGTTCATCGAGTTTCCCAAAACCATGCCCCCGAGGGGGATTAAAAATCGCGCTTGGGCCTGGATAGAGCCCCCTAGGACCAATAACGAGAGCGTCAGGCTGAGACTGACGGCCAAGGCGAGCACGACGATGGGAAAAACCTTGGGAATGCCCTCACCGCGTTTTTTGGCGATGAGTCCTGCCAAAAAGGTCATGACAATCAAAACCCCGAAAACGACCCATAGATTTTCAAAGGAAAAGATCCAAACCAGGACGAAACCTACCAGGCTGAGCTGAACGAAGCCCCTTAGGGAGGCCAGCCCCAATTCCTTTTCGAGCTGAAGTCCTTCCGCCAAGGAAACCAACAGGACGATCACGATCAGCCCCAAGGAGAAATAAAGGCCTGGATCCCGGAAGAAATCCGCAAGGATAAAGGCGTGGAAATTCACAGAGATTTTGCTCCCGTTGTCCCCGAAGCTGTGATAAAAAGTTGAATGATTCTTGATAGATCCTAAACGTTTGGGTGGATAGGCGCAAAGGAATTCCCGATGACAACCGATACCTACCGAATCTTGGTCGTCGATGATGACGAGTCTATGCGGGACCTGCTTTCCAGCGTTTTGGCCACCTTCGGGAAAATCGATACCGCCGCCGACGGAAAAGAAGCGCGAGAAAAGTTTAGAGTCGAGGAATACACAGCCATGCTCCTCGACTATATGCTTCCAGACACCGATGGCTTGACTTTACTTAAAGAATTCAAAGAGTTACAGCCCCAAACCGAAATCGTCATGATCACCCATGTACGCGAGGTCAAGTTGGCCGTCCAAGCGAGCAAGTTGGGGGCCTTCGACTATATCAATAAGGATTTTGAAGTGGAGGATTTGCGGGCCCTCATGAAGCGGGTCTTTGAAAAGCAAAGCCATGTCAAAGAGATCCTCTACCTGCGATCCGAAGTCGAGCGCTTGACCGACCAAGAGTTCTTGCTCGGGGTCAATGCCCGCATGCAATCCTTGAAGCTTGTTCTCGACCGCGCGGCCTCGACCTCGGCGACCGTCTTGGTCCAGGGGGAAAGTGGCACCGGCAAGGAGTTGGTCGCCCGCTACCTCCATCAAAAGTCCCCTCGGGTCGAGAAGCCCTTCGTGGCGATCAATATGGCTTCCATCCCCGAGCATCTGGTCGAAGCCACCCTTTTCGGTCACGAAAAGGGTGCATTCACCGGCGCGCTCAAGACAACCTATGGCAAGTTCGAGTTGGCCGATCATGGCACCTTGTTTTGCGACGAGATCGCCGACCTCAAGTTCGAGGTGCAAGCCAAGTTACTTCGCGCCATCCAAGAGGGAGAGGTGGAGAGAGTCGGGGGCCAGAAGCCGATCCACGTCGACGTACGTCTCCTGGCGGCGACCAATCGCGATCTCAAGACGCTGGTGCAAGAGGGGAAATTTCGCGAGGATCTTTTCTATCGCTTGAACGTCATCCCGATTCAGCTGCCGTCCCTAGGCGGTCTCGGTGCTTTGCCACTATGACTGGCCGGGGAACATTCGGGAACTAGAAAACCTCGTCGAGCGCATGGTGGCGATCCATCCGAACGACCTGATTTTTCCCGAGGACGTTCCCATCGACTACCAGATCGGTGACATCGCGCAACTCAAGTCGGCCGATGGCGATCCCGACAAGCTGAAGGCCGCGACCGACGCCTTTGAAAGGGGTTTCATCCTTCGGGTCTTGGAAAAGGAAAATTGGCACCAAGAAAACGCCGCCGTCAAGCTGGGCGTGCATCGAAAAACTCTCGAATACAAGTTGAAAAAACTTGCCTTGAACGAAGTCGTCGACCAAAGACAAAGGGACAGCAAGAAGGGATAGCCATGAGAAAAATTTTTTTGTCCCTGGTCGCGGGAGCGGTCTTCATCTCTCCCGGAGGGCGTCCCGCATTCTCGGAGGAAGTCCAGTCCGGTGACTTGGGGCAATTCGTCGTCAGCGCCCGGAAATTGGAAGAGCCGCTCAAGACTTCCGCCCACAGCATCTCGGTGGTCACCGGCGAAGAGTTGGAGCGCCGGGTGGATCGCAGCGTCGCCGAAGGCCTGCGCGAATTGCCAGGCGTTTCGGTCGAGTCCTTGGGTACCCGCGGCGAGTCGGTAAATATTCGGCTGCGTGGAGCCTCCGCTGCGGACACGCTGGTATTGCTGGACGGCGTGCGCTTGAACAACCCCGCGACCAACGAAACCAATCTGGGCTTGATCCCGGTCGAGCAGATCGATCGCATCGAAGTACTGCGCGGTTCCCAAGCGGTCTTGTACGGCGGCAGCGCGGTGGGCGGCGTCATCAATATCATCAGTAAAAAGGGTCAAGATCCCACCGAAACCCACTTGTCCCTAGAAGGCGGAAATCTCGGCCACCGCCGCGAATGGCTGGGGACTCACAACCAAATTGGGGCGACCAGCTATAACCTTGGGATCAGCCGAACCGACGATAACGGCCAATTTAAAAACGACGGTTTTGGCGAGACCGCCCTGACTCAACGATGGGATTTGGAGCCCATTGAAAACCTTCACCTGGTTTTAGCCAGCCATATCTATCTCAGCAAGAAGAACCTCGCTCGCGAGTTCCTGATTGGCCCGGCTCCGCTCTATGATCCCACCTTGCCGATGGACGGATTTTTTCTTCAGCTGGGGCCCGATGTGAATCGCGTGTTCAACCGACTTTTGACCACCGAATCCCTGCAGCTGACCTACGATTGGAACGAGCACAAAGCGTCGATCTTCGGCAATTCTTCTTCCTCCCGGACCTGGGCGAAGTGAAACAAACGCTGACGGCCGGATTCGAGTTCTATGACGAGAGAGTCAGCACCGATGGGCTGGTATTCCCGGGCGACGTGCCGCCTTCTCCGACCTCTCTGGGCCCCTTTATTCCCCCCCAAGATAAAATTCCGGTCCCTGGGGTGCCCTCCGACAGGCAAAACTACGCGCCGTATTTCCAATATCATTTGGGATTCAAGGAAAGGCTGTTCGTCGACGCGGGTTTCCGCTTCGACGATAATTCCGCCTATGGTACCGAGCTTAGCCCGCGCGGGGCTATCGCCCTCTTGATCCCGGAGATTCATGGGAAGTTTCACGGGGCTTACGGAGAAGGTTTCCTTCCCCCGACGCTCATCCAACTTTTCAACCCCATCTCGGGAAACCCCAATCTCAAGCCCCAGAAGTCCCAGAGCTATGAGGCGGGGTACGAGCAGTCCATCGGAAATAGAGCTACCCTGTACGCAACTTTCTTCTACCTGGATTTCGATAACCTTATTGACCGGCTAGGGAACAACATCAATGACGCCTTCAGCACCGGCGTCGAGTCCGGGTTCGAGGTCAAGGTCTTGCCGGCCTTGAGAATCGGGGCCAACTACACCTTCACCCACACCGTCGACGAAAGTGGAGGAGGGGGGCGCTTGCCGAACGTTCCGACACATGTGTTTAACGCCGTTCTGTCCGCCCAACCTTGGCGAAAATTGACCATCGATTCCACGCTTTCCATCGTCTCTAGCCAGCGGGAGTCTTTTCCCGTGGTGTCGACGGATGGTCGCTTTGTCGGCGGGACGCCCGCGAATTCCCTGACGGGTGGGATCAATGCCGGTTACGTGCTCTGGGACATCGCCTTGGCTTACGACTTCACCCTCAATTCTCCCGGGCATCCTCAGTCCATCAAGGTCTTTGGCAAGGCGGCCAATATCCTCAACGACCAATACGAAGAAGTCTTCGGCTTCCCTAGCCCCGGATTTCACTTCATCGCCGGGGCCGACGTTCTTTTCTAAGGATAAGTTTTCTCTTTCGGCGGGATAGTTTTCCTTCCTGCTCTCGGATTTCATCCATCGCGATGAACCGGCCCTGCTCGGAAAATTCCCTTAATTATCTTGCGGCTGGCGAGCCGTTCTCCGTTGCTGGAGAGGACCGCCTTTCGTGGCATGGAGCTTGCTTATTTAAAATTACGAAATCGCAACCAGCACCGAAATGATCCCAGGGGAGGGCGTCTCATGAAGGCTTCGCGATTCAACTTCTTAGTGCGGTCACCACGCGATCCTAATGTGACTTTTCTGTATAATTCCTTTCATGACAACCGCGTCGTCGTTGAGGACGGGGAGGTCAATCTCCGGGATCTATTCCAAAAAGTGCGCAAAC
>JAIOPF010000211.1 GCA_021414045.1 Deltaproteobacteria bacterium
CGAGGGCACCACCGATCTGACCTTCACCCTTCCCAAGAGCGAGTTGAAGCGCGCCTTGCTGATCATCGACAAGGTCGCCGCCGAGATCGGGGCCAAGAAGGTCGAGTCCAGCGAGAACATCGCCAAGGTTTCGGTCATCGGCTTGGGCATGCGCTCCCACGCCGGCATCGCCAGCAAGATGTTCACGACCCTTGCGAAGGAGAACATCAATATCCAGATGATCTCCACCTCCGAGATCAAGATATCGATCATCGTCGACCTCAAGTACACCGAGCTCGCCGTCCGCGTGCTGCACGACGCCTTCGAATTAGGAAAGAAATAGCCCTTCATGGGTCCATCGCAAAAAAAACAAGTCACTCTCTACGATACCACGCTTCGCGACGGGTCCCAGGGCGAGGAGATTTCCTTCACCGTCGAGGACAAACTCCGTATTTCCGAGAAGCTCGATGAGTTGGGCATCGATTACATCGAAGCCGGTTGGCCCGGCTCCAATCCCAAGGATCTCGAGTATTTCCAAAAGGCGCCGGCTCTCAAGCTGAAGCACGCGAAGGTCACCGCTTTTGGCGCCACCCGCCATCCCAGCAAGGCCCCCGCGAAGGATGAAAACCTCAAGGCCTTGCTCGATGCCGAGACCTCGGTCGTCACCATTTTCGGAAAGTCCTGGGATCTGCATGTCCATGACGCCTTGAAGATCAGCCTGGCGCAAAATCTCGAGCTGATTTCCGACTCGCTTGAGTTCCTGAAAAAACGCGTCGACGAAGTGATCTACGACGCCGAGCATTTTTTTGACGGCTTCAAGGCCAGTCCCGAGTACGCGATGAAGACCCTGCAGGCCGCGCGCGAGGGCGGGGCGGACTTGATCGTCCTTTGCGACACCAACGGCGGCACCTTGCCGGACGAGATCGAAAGGATCTTTCGCCAAGTGACCCGGATGTCGCCCGGCGCCTATGGCATCCATTGCCATAACGATTGCGAGACCGGAGTGGCTAATTCATTGGCCGCGATCCGTGCCGGCGCGGTGCAAGTTCACGGCACCATCAACGGCTTCGGCGAGCGCTGCGGCAATGCCAATTTGGTTTCCGTCATCCCCAACCTTCAGCTGAAGATGGGGATCCAGGTTGTGCCGGCCAAGAGCCTGGTCCACTTGCAAGAGGTTTCGCATTTCGTCAACGAGCTGGCGAACCTCAAGCCCAATACCCACCAAGCCTATGTGGGTCAAAGCGCCTTCGCCCACAAGGGCGGCATCCACGTCAGCGCCGTCGCGAAAAATCCCAAGACCTACGAGCACGTCGAGCCCGAGACCGTCGGCAACCGTCGGCGCATCCTGCTCAGCGACTTGGCGGGGACTAGCAATATTTTGCAGAAGGCGAAGGAATTCGGCCTCGATCTCGATCGTCAAGACCCCCTGGTCAAGCAGCTCGTGAAAGAATTGAAAGAGCTCGAGAACCAGGGATACGAATTCGAAGGCGCCGAAGCCAGCTTCGAGATTCTCATGAAGAAAGCGATGGGACTCTACGAGCCTTTCTTCCGCTTGGTCGGTTTTCGCGTGCTCGACGAAAAGCCCACCCACGATGACCCGCCTCATGCGGAGGCGACCATTCAAGTCGAGGTCGACGGACAGACCGAACACACCGCCGCGATGGGGAAGGGGCCGGTCAACGCCCTCGACAATGCCCTGCGCAAGGCCCTGGACCGATTTTTTCCACAGCTTCGCGAAGTCAAACTGCTCGACTATAAAGTG
>JAIOPF010000212.1 GCA_021414045.1 Deltaproteobacteria bacterium
ACGCCCTCTCGCTGGAATCGCCCCTCGGGATTCGGCGGTCTCCTGGGCGTGCCGGTTTTCGCCAGCGTTTCGAATCGACCCGGGAGCGGCCTCCATCGGCCCCTGAGTCCTGAAATCTTGATGATGGAAGGTTCCGAGGACCGCTCGGGAAATGCCGCCATCGCGAAGCCTTCAACGACGGAGGCCCCTCGCGAAACGGAGACCCGCGTTACCGACGTTCCTGAGTCGGGCGAAACCATCTCCTGGTTGCCAAAAGACCCGCGCCAAATGGCCGCGGCGCTGCGTGAGGCGCTCAGCATGCATCCTCACGCGGCAGTGGTCTTCAAGCTTGGCGGCGATGGCAACGGCGAGGCCCCTCGCGGCACGATCTTAATGATCAATGAAAACCTGAGTCGGATGTTCGGTTATACCGAGCAGGAAGCCTTGGGCATGAGCGTCCAATCCTTCATTGTCCATCGCGACCTCCCCTTCTTCCGCGACCTAACGCTGGCGCTGCAAAGAAGCGGCACGCTCGACTTGCCGAATACGCGTTTTCGCACCAAGGACGGACGCACCGTGAGGTGCGACGTGACAGGAATGGTCAAGCAGGTCAACGGCCACAGCCTGGGCTTCGCCTTCATCGAGGACATCGGCGAAAGACACCGCGCCCAAGAAGAGTTGCGAGCCAGCGAAGTCCGCCACCGCGCCTTGGTTAGAGCCATGCCGGACATGATGTTTCGACTGCGCAGGGACATGACCTTTCTAGATATTCAAATGCCGAACCCCGACATGTTTCCGGTGGATCCCAAGCAGCTTATCGGTACCAAGGTGAGCGACCTACCTCTCCCTAGGGAACTCGTGCAATTGGGGCTCACAACGATAGGACGGGCCTTTAGTACCGGCCAGTTTGAACGCGTCGAATACGAAATCCCCATGCCAGACGGAAGCACCCGGTATCAAGAAGCCCGCGTCAGTCCCAGCGAAGGCGGAAGCGAAGCCATGATCATCGTGCGGGACATCACCGAGATCAAGCGGGCGGAAGCCAACCGCATCGCGGGGGAACGGCTTGCCGCGGTGCAATTGGTCGGCAGCAGCCTGGCGCACGATGCCAATAACGTCCTATCGGTCTTAAGTTATTCGGTTCAGGCGCTACGAAGATCGCTCAGGGCTCAGCAAGGCGCGCCTTTGTCCGGGGAAGCGGCGGAAGACCTTCAAACCGCCTCCGATCAAATCGAACGACTCACGCTCATGATGAGCGAATTTCGCGAACTTTCCACCGAAGCTCAGTCGGGCCCTCCGTTCAATCCCCACACTTTGTTGCGAGAAGCGGAGTTACGGGGAATTCTCGGCGAGGATATCCGCGTCGACCTTCGCCTGACCCACGAACCTTGGCTAGTACCCGGCCCGCAAAAGAGGATCTCGCGGGTTTTTCAAAACCTTGTCACCAATGCCCGAGATGCCATGGAGGGACGGCTCTCCAATCGCATGCTCATCGAAACCGCAAAATTGACTCTCGACGCCGCTCGCCTGTCGGAACTAAGCCAGAATCCCGCCAGTCTCGGAGAGACGAAGCCAGGGGACTTCATGCGCTTCCGTTTTCAAGACAACGGCAAAGGCATCCAAAGCCACGAACTCGGGAGAATCTTCGAACCCTATTTCTCGACGAAAACCAAAAGCTCCTCGGGGCACGGCGGCCTTGGCCTGGCGCTCATGCGGAAATTCGTCCGCGACGCCGGCGGCTTCATGGCCATCGAGAGCGCTCACGGCGTCGGAACGACCTTCGACGTCTACCTGCCACGGGTCGCCTCGAATCAGATCTTGGGAGAAGACGCCCATGCCGCGAAAGTCCTGAACCATCCGGTGCTCTTGGTGGGCGACACTCTCGAGGCGCGGGAAGCCCTGCAGACCCGGCTTAGAGGCATGGGATTTTCCAGGATCCTGCATACCGAGAATTCCGCCGAGGCGCTCCGATGGGTGCAGGAAAATCCGGACCTCGCCGCCGTATTGGTGGATTTCCGCTTGGGCAACGAGAGCGGGTTGAAGTTCCTCGAAAAAATTCGCGGGGGGCGACCCAACCTGGCGTCCATTCTCTGGAGCCCCTACGATTCCAGCTTTTTCAATAGCAACACGCTGGGAAGATTCGGCACAACCTTGGAAAAAACCAGCAACGACGAAGTCTTGGCGGTGCGCCTGCAAGACTTGATTTCCCGCTCGCTCAGCGTCCCCGCTGAAACACCCTAAGAACGAGGGTGAAATTTATGGATGGCCTTCAGACGGTCGGGAGTGACGTGGGTATAGACTTGCGTCGTCGCCAAATCCGCGTGTCCCAGCATGGCCTGCACCGAGCGTAGGTCGGCACCGCCGCTCAGCAGGTGGGTGGCGAAGGAATGACGCAATTTATGTGGGCTAACTTCCTTTTTGATTCCTGCTGCTTTCGCATAGGACTTCAACAATAAGAAGAACTGTTGGCGAGACATTTTCTTGCCGCGATTGCTCAAGAACAAGGTATCCGAAAGCCGTTGTTTGGTCAGCAGGGGCCGGGACAGCTCGAGGTATTCTTTGATGTAACCGAGGGCGGAACGCCCCGCGGGAACCAGCCTTTCCTTGGACCCTTTTCCCATCACCCGAACGAAGCCCATCTCAAGATGCAGGTCGGCGACGGCCAGACCTACCAACTCGGAAACGCGAAGCCCGCTGGCATAGAGCAATTCCAGCATGGCGCGATCACGGCAACCCAGGGGCGTCGTCAGGTCGGGCTGCAGGAATAGCGATTCGATCTCTTCCTGAGTGAGATAATGCGGCAAGGCGCGGCCGATCTTCGGCAACTCGATCTTGAGGGTCGGATCTTGCCCCAACCATTTTTCTTTGAGGGCATGGCGGTAGAACATGCGCAAGGTGCTCAGCCGTCGCGCCGTCGATCGCCCTTTTTGCCCCCGGTCATACTCGAAACCCAGGAATTCGCGGAGGTCGATTTCGCCCACTTCGAGCAGGCCTATTTTTCGCTTTTGTTCGAGGAATTCGACGAAGTGCAAAAGGTCGCGGCGGTAGCTCTCGACGGTGTTCTTGGCGAGGTTGCGCTCCACCCGCAAGACGTCCAGAAAGGCTTCGAGGAGGTTGAGGTTCGCCGCTTGCATCGTGGCCGCATCTTAATTAAGGAGGGCGGCGATGTCCACGAAGGTTTACATTCCACCGCCCAAGGATCTTCGGTTCCTTCCCGCCCCTCCTCCGCTGGAACCCGAGGGACCCCTGGTGCTGGAAATCGGTCCAGGCAAGGGCGAATTTCTTCTCCACTTGGCGGAGCAGGAACCCAAGACCACCTTCATCGCCATCGAAATTCGCCACGGCCGCTTCGCCAAGATTGGCAAGCGGGCGGAATCTCGCGGCTTGAAAAACATCTACATGATCCACGGCGACGCCCGCGAATGCCTCACCCGTCTCTTTCGCCCGGCCATGTTCGAGCGCATCTATATCCTCTTTCCCGACCCCTGGCCGAAACGCCGCCACAGCAAGCATCGCCTGCTCAAACCGGAACTGCTGGCCCACTTGAGGGATTTCTTGAAGCCGGGGGGCGCGATCTACAATGCCACCGATGCGGGATTTTATTCGGAGGAGATCGTCTCCGCTTTCGAGGAAGTCGGCGGCTTCGAACGCCAACGGATTGAATCCTTATACCCCACCTATTTCGAAAAGAAGTGGAAGGCGCTGGGCCGGGAAATCGATTATTGGAAGTTCGTGAAGGTCTAAGCGGCGCTGCGAGAAACGAGATTATACAGCGTATCCCTCTCGGTCGGTTCGCGGCCCGCCTCGCGCACCAAGCGCACCAGTTCTTCGACATGCAGCCCCTCGGGGGTCTGGGCGCCGGCCATGTGAACGATGCGTTCCTGCATGACGGTGCCGTCGATGTCGTCGGCGCCGAAGTTGAGGGCCAACTGCGCGATCTTGATGCCGGTCATGATCCAGTAGACTTTGATATGGGGAAAGTTATCGAGAAAGATCCGCGACACCGCGATGTGTTTCAGGTCGGAGAGACCGGTAGTCGGCGGCAAGTGCGCGAGCTGCGTGTCGTAGGGGATGAAACTCAAGGGAATGAAGGTCTGAAAACCCTTCGTCTCGTCCTGCAGGTCCCGCAGCATTTGTAGATGCTCGACTTTGTCCTGGGAATTTTCGACGTGGCCGTACAATAGCGTCGCGTTCGAACGCAGCCCCATTTTGTGGGCGATGCGATGGATGTCGATCCAGCGCTGCCCGCTGCTCTTGTTGATGCAAACCAGTTTGCGCACGCGCTCGGTCAAGACTTCGGCGCCGCCTCCGGGCATCGACCCCAAGCCCGCGGCCACCAGGCGTTGCAGGACTTCTTCGACTTCCAACCGGCTGATCTTCGCGAAGTAATCGATCTCCACCGCCGTGAAGGCCTTGAGGTGTACTTGCGGGGCGACGGACTTGAAGGTCTTCAGCAAGTTTTCGTAGTAATCCAATTTGAGGTCGGGATGCAGCCCGCCGACGATGTGGAATTCGGTGGCGCCCTGGGCCGCGGCCTCTTGCCCCAGCCGCTTCATCTCTTCCATCGAGAGTTCGTAGGCCTTGGCCGAACTCTTCGGCTGGCCGAATTCGCAGAATTTGCAGTCGACGTAACAGACATTGGAATAATTGATGTGCCGATTGATGTTGTAATAGGCGCGGTTGCCGTTTTTGCGTTCGCGCACGACGTTGGCGATGCGTCCCAGGGAAAGCAGATCGTTGCTCTCGAACAGCGCGAGGCAGTCGGCGGCGTCGATTCGCTCGGCGTTCTGGACCTTTTGGAAGATGGAATGGAGGACGGCATCCATGGGCAATGGGCTAGCAAAAGGGGGTTATTTTATCAAATGCATAAACTCGGCTCGGGTCGCCTGGTTGCTGCGGAAGGCTCCGAGCATCTCGGAGGTGATGGCCTTCGAGCCCTGCTTCTGGACGCCGCGCATCTGCATGCAGAGATGCTCGGCCTCGATGACCACCGCGACGCCGAGGGGGTCCAGGGATTCTTGAATGATTTTGGCGATTTGAGTCGTCATCCGTTCTTGGACCTGCAGGCGACGGGAAAAAATCTCGACCAAGCGAGCCACTTTGGAGAGCCCGATGATCTTGTCGCGAGGGATGTAAGCGACATGGCACTTCCCCCAGAAGGGCAGCAGGTGATGTTCGCAAAGGCTGTAGATCTGGATATCCTTCACCACGATCATCTCGTTGTATTTTTCGGTGAACTTGGCCCCGTTGATGACTTCTTGGGGATCCATGTCATAGCCCTGGGTGAGGAACTTCAGCGCTTTGGCCACGCGGCTCGGGGTCTTTTGCAGACCTTCGCGATTCGGGTCTTCCCCGATTTCTTGAAGCAGCTGGCGAATTAATTCTTCCATTTATTTCCTCATTTTTTTATAAACGCGCGGTTTCCATTTCACTGCAAGCGCGGCCAGGCCAGGTCCTAAAACCCGCCCGCTGGCTTGTCAACCCACGAATGATCCTCCCGCGAAGCATGGCCCAGCCGCGTCCAAGCTCGGATTTTCAGGAATTCATTGGTTCCCAGGGTTTTGGTGATGTGAGAATATAACGGAATCAAAAGGGGTGAGGCATGGCCAAGATCAAGGAAATCTACAACGCGCACCTGGTCCAGATCGACGAAATGACGCCGACCGTGCGGAACTTCCATTTCGAATTCCCCGAAAAACCCCGCTTCGACTATCGCCCGGGACAATTCGTCATGGTCGAGGTCCCGCGCGAGGGCAAAAACGTCCGCAAACCCTATTCCATCGCTAGCCCCCCGGACTGGCCGGGCAAGATCGAGCTCTGCATCAAGAAGGTCGAGGGCGGTTACGTCTCGAGCTATTTCTTCGATCTGAAGCCCGGCTACATCATGCCGATGGAAGGACCTCTCGGTGTCTTCAAGTTGAAGGATCCCTTGCCCGAGCACCTGATCTTCGTCGCCACCGGCACCGGCATCGCCCCGCTCCGCGCCATGATCCATCCGCTGCTGAAGAACGGCCACGCCGGAAAGATCACCCTGATCCTCGGCGTGCGTGAGCGCCAGTCCGAGCAGCACGCCCGTGACCGACGGCTCCAGCAGGATCGTCGCGACGCTGAAGGTCATCATCGCGAACGCGACCCCGGACATCGCCGTGTTGACCAGCCACATCGCCCCGAGGCCGAGCACCACCCCGAT
>JAIOPF010000213.1 GCA_021414045.1 Deltaproteobacteria bacterium
CTTCGGCGTTTTGGAAAGGCCCTTCTTGAATGCGAAACAAGCGGCGACTTTGGAGGCTCTGGAAAAATCGGAGGAGAATATCAATGGGTTCAAGTCCTTTCCCAAGGTGAATTCCGACGCCTTCCTTCGGCTCTTTTCCTCCGAATGGAAGCTCTCCTTCGTGAAAGGCCTGAGCCGGGTTTTGCTAGAGGCGCGGCAAGGGCAGGACCAGGCATTGGCTCCATACCGCGCGACCTTCGACCTTTACCCGGCGATGACGGGCTACCTTACGCTGCCGCAAAACGCCAAACCGAATCCCCAGGGCATGACCGCCGTGTTTCGATTGACGGTTCGCCCCCTGCGCGACGTCGACCCGAAATTTCGGGCCAGCGAATTGGAATACGATGTCCTCAGCGGCGGCTTGCCGGAGGAAGTGAAGGATTTGCTGGAATTGCTGCGGGGGTATTCTTGGTCGGATGGGGAGGAGTGGCTCGGGGATTAATCCTCTTTTTCGACGAGCAAGAGTTTTTGCCCGGATTCGACGGCTTCTCCCACCTTCGCGGAAATTTCCTTCACGACGCCGTCGATGGCAGCGGCGAGTTCGTTCTGCATCTTCATCGCCTCGATGACGACGAGGGCTTGGCCTTTCTCGACCTTTTCACCAACTGCGACGCGGACGTCGACGATCTTGCCTGGCATGGGCGCCGTGATGAGGCCGTGACCTCCCGCCGCCTCGCTCTGGGAGACGGCGCGGCGTCGCGGGTCGAAAACCTCGAGCCGGTAGGGAACGTTGCGGAGATTGAGTTCGCAGTTGTCCTGCCGGAAAATCACGTCGGCTTCCATCACTTCGCTGCCGTCGATGAGGAAGGAATAGAGAGAACCCTTGGCGAGCAGCGGGCTGAAGCTTCGGGTGACGCCGTCGAGGGTGACCTCGTAGAGGCCGCCGACGCTCTTCACCTCGACTTGGTGCTCCTTTTCCTCGAACAATACGGTGTAGACGCGCGACATCGTTATCCTCTCAAGCTCGTTTTGCGTCCCGTGAGGCGCCACTGCGAGGCGTCTTGAACGCCGCCCGCGGTCGCCGGGGGCCGGGTTTTGTTTTCTTCGAGATGTTTCGCCAAGGCCGCGGCCATCAAGGCCTTTTGGGTGTCCTCGTGGGAAACCTGCAAGATGGTCTTCATGTGCTTGTCGATGAAATGGGTGTCGTAACGGCCTTGCACGAAATCGGGTATCTCGAGGGCGCGGCGGTGAAAGTAGAGATTCGTCTTGGGACCGCTGACCCGGTATTCGCTGAGCGCCCGCTGCATGCGCTGGATGGCTTCCTCGCGGTTTTCGCCGTAGGCCACCAGCTTCGCCAAGATAGGGTCGTAGTCCATGGGGACCTGAAATCCTTGGTAGATGCCGTTGTCGAGGCGGATGCCCGGACCCAAGGGGTATTGCATGTCGATGACCATCCCCGGAGCGGGCATGAAATTATGGAAGGGATCCTCGGCGTAGACGCGGCATTCGACCGCGTGGCCGCGCTGCTGGATGTCTTCTTGCTTGAAGCCTAGGGGCTCGCCTTCCGCGATGCGGATCTGCGCCTTCACGAGATCGATGCCGGTTACCATCTCGGTGATGGGATGCTCGACCTGGAGACGGGTGTTCATCTCGAGGAAATAGTAGTTCTGCTGGTGGTCGACCAGGCACTCGATGGTGCCGGCGTTGTAGTAGCCCACCGCCTTCGCGAGTTTCACCGCCATGTCGCAGACGCCCTTGCGCGTCTCGGGCGTGATGAAGGGCGAGGGGGACTCTTCGATGACCTTCTGGTGGCGGCGCTGCACCGAGCATTCGCGTTCGAAGAGGTGGACGACGTTGCCGTGCTTGTCGCCCAGGATCTGCACCTCGATATGGTGGGGTCCTTCGACCAATTTTTCGACGTAGACGGCGTCGTCCTTGAAGGAGCTGATCGCCTCGTTCTGCGCCATTTGGAAGGCGCTCTTGAGGTCCTTTTCCTCGCGGACCGAACGCATGCCCTTGCCGCCGCCGCCCGCCGCCGCTTTCAGAAGGACGGGAAAGCCGATCTTCTTGGCGACTTCCAGCGCCTCGTCGGCGTCCTTGAGGGCGTGCTTGATTCCTGGGACCACCGGAACGCCCGCGGCCTCGGCGATTTGCCGGGCGCCGATCTTGGAGCCCATCTTGACGATGATCTCGGGATCCGGACCGATGAAGATGAGGCCCGCCTCGGTGACCCGCCTCGCGAAATCGGCGTTCTCGGAAAGGAATCCATAACCCGGATGGATGGCGTCGGCGCCGGAGGCCTTGGCGGCCGCGAGCAGCTTCTCGACATTGAGGTAGCTTTCTTTGGGGGACGCGGGACCGAGGTGGTAGGCCTCGTCGGCGCGCCTAACGTGGAGGGCGGCGCGGTCGGGGTCGCTGAATACGGCGACGGCCTTGATGCCCAGGTCGCGGCAGGCACGAATGACACGGACGGCGATTTCGCCGCGGTTGGCGATGAGGATTTTCTTGATTTTGCGTTTGGTCACCATGTCGACGAGCCCTACAGGGGGATGTTTCCGTGTTTCTTGGGCGGATTCTTGTCCACCTTGTTCTTCAGCATTTCGAGCGCCTTGATGATTTTGATTCGGGTGAAGCGGGGTTCGATGACTTCGTCGATGTAGCCCAGTTCCGCCGCCTTGTAGGGCGTCGCGAAAGTCGCTCGGTATTCTTCGGTGAGTCTCGCGCGTTCTTTCTCGGGATCCTTGGCCTTCTCGATCTCCTTGCGAAAGATGATGTTGACCGCCCCGTCGGAGCCCATCACCGCGATTTCCGAGAAGGGATAGGCGAAGTTGATGTCGCCGCGGATGTGCTTTGAGCTCATGACGTCGTAGGCGCCGCCATAGCCCTTGCGGGTGATGAGGGTGACCTTGGGGACGGTGGCTTCGCAGAAAGCGTAGAGCAGCTTGGCGCCATGCAGGATGATGCCGCCGAATTCTTGGTCGGTGCCGGGCAGGAAGCCAGGCACGTCGACTAAGGTGACGATGGGAATATTGAAGGCGTCGCAGAAGCGGACGAAGCGCGCGGCCTTGATGCTGGCGTCGATGTCCAGACAGCCAGCCAAGACCTGAGGCTGGTTGGCGACGATGCCGGCAACGCGTCCATTGTAGCGTCCGAAACCGATCAGAATGTTCTTGGCGAAGTCGGGTCCGATTTCGAAGAAGTAGCCGTCGTCGAGGGTGCTCTTGATCAGAACCTTCATGTCGTAGGGCTTGTTCGAACTGTCGGGGATCAGCGTGTCGAGTTTTTCGTCGACGCGGTTCGGATCGTCCTTGGAAACGACCAGGGGCGGATCTTCTAGGTTGTTCGCGGGCAAGAAAGAGAGCAATTCACGGATCTGCTGAAGCGCCGCCTGGTCGTTGGGAGCGCGCAAAAGCGAGACGCCGGATTTGGTATTGTGGGCCACGGCGCCGCCCAGGTCTTCTTTGCTGACCACCTCGTGGGTCACGGCCTTG
>JAIOPF010000216.1 GCA_021414045.1 Deltaproteobacteria bacterium
GGCGCTTCCGAATTGGTCACTCATTTTATTGAAATCGACAAAATCAGAATTTTCGATGCCGTGATACATGGCCGCACAGGCCAGGAGGCGCTCCTTTAAATCCACGTTCGTGGCGGTAGCCATTCCTTGTCTTGCCACTCCGCAAATGAAAAGAACCGCCAGCACTTTGATTGATTGATAAAGCGTTTTCATATTATTTTCCTTCCTTAACGATTAGCTCCTAATTCCACTGAGCTATAGCTAAGCAAAATGCGTGCTAGATAATTTTGAAAAAACACTGTAAATTCAAGGGGCTAAAATGAGAGATTTGTCGAGGCTCGAGGAAAAAAGTATAAACTCTTCAATTTAGCGAAAAAAAGGTAAAAAATACCAAAACAGAATTTCCCTAAATTTGAAAAGTTCTGACGTCGGATGAAACAAAGGAGATCCCATGAAAAAGATTCTTCCCCTGGCTTTGGTCCTGATCAGCCTCAGTAGCTTCACCGCGAAGGCCGATACGACAACGACCACGACGACCACTGGCAACACCACGAAGACCACCAACGTCGAAAACGGCATCCCGACGACGCATATTCATCAGAGCGACGATCCCGCCGTGGGCGATCCCGTCGGCGGACGCGGCGTCAGTGCCCGCGACGATCGAGGCCCTGCCAATACCCAAAAGCTTTGCGAAGACGGTAGCAGCGATCCCGACTGCGCCCGCGCCGAAAAGCGCCAGACCTCCAAGACCACTTGGCAGGAAGACTGCGCTTCGGGCGCCACCAAGGGCTGCACGAAACCCAAAGATTAGTGAGAGGGGGGAGTGGGCGACAGAAGCAGCTGCTTCGCCGATTCTAGCGCCTCTTCGGTGCCGCTGAGGGCGAGAAGATCGCCTTCATGCAGGACTTCGTCTCCGGTGGGGGCCACGATGCCCCCGTTCTTCCGGGTGATGGCGAGGACGCAAGCGCCGCTTAAGGCCCGCAAATTCAATTCGGATAGCGTCTGTTCCAAGGCCGGGCTATTTCCATCCAAGAGAAACGAATGAATGACGCCGATGCCGGGCAAGATCTGCTCGGCGTGGGGCAAGGCCTTGGTTTTGCCGTGATCGATGGAGGCTTCCAAGGTTTCCAGCAGCATTTCGGCTCCAGCCTTGACGTGCCCCTGTAAATCATTGGCGCTGCGCCAAAAAGAAATCCCTATACCGACCAGCAAGAGGCCCCAAAACGTTCCCTCGAAATAAAACGGCAAAAAAGGCGAAGTTAGGGTCAGGATCGGAGTGCCCACCAAAAGCAGACTCACGACTTGCAAAGAGACCACCATGGCCTTGCGAGGCGTCGCCGCGAGGTCGAGTTTTCCGTCTTCCCTCAAGGGAAGGGCCTGTATGGCCAATCTCAATCCAATGGCCCTCGATAAACGGATGAGCCCGATGACGAAGGGCGCGCCCAGCAAGAGGCTCACTCCGACGATCGACAGGCGGCACCAAAGCTCGGGAAGGCCCGTCCATTGGTTCAGTCGCAGCTGAAGTTCATCCAAGGACAAGGAGGTTCCGATGATGATGGCGACCAGCAGCACGGAATCCATGAGGATGAGTCCTAAGAGGCGGCGGAGGGCCGAATTTTTCCCTTCGGGCCTAGTCCGTCGCAGGCGCTGGATCCACGTGGCATAGAGGGAAGTGAAGGTCTGAAGCGGACCGGGCAAATTCCTGTCGACCCATTTGGCGACGGAATCGGAACGGCGTATGAACAAGGGCGTCGTCAAGGTCGTGATGGCTGAAACCGAGACGGCGATGGGATACAGAAAGTCTCGGGTACCTCCGGAAGCCAGGCCCACCCCCGCGATGATGAAGGAAAACTCGCCGATCTGGGCCAGGCTCATCCCGCTCTGGATCGAAAGCCGCGTGCTGTTTCCCGCGAAAAAAGCCCCGAAGGAAACGCTTAAAATTTTTCCGAAAATGACCAAGAGGGTGAAGACCAACACCGCCCCCCAATGCGCCGCCAATACCCTTGGTTCTATCAACATTCCGACCGAGACGAAGAAAACGGCGGCGAAGATGTCGCGAACCGGGGCGATGGCATGTTCGAGCGATTCTCCTTCCCCCGATTCGGCCAATAGCGAACCGGCGAGAAAAGCGCCCAAGGCCACCGAATAACCCATTTCCTTGGCCAAGAGCGAAATGCCGAAGGCAAGGCCTACGCAGACTAAGAGGGTGATCTCGGGACGTTTGAGGGAAAGCACCCAGCGAATGAACCGTGGCAGGATCAGGAGACCGACCACCAACAACAGGAGCAAGAACAAGAACAGCATGGCCGCGGTCTGGGCGAGCATCCAACCCGACAAGGTTTCCCCGCGTGAAAAAGGTGGCAGGACGGCCAGCAACACCACGGCGATTAGGTCTTCGACGATGAGCACCGCGAAGACGAGGTGGGAGAGCGCGCCCTTCACGCCTTCCTCCGAAAAGGCCTTCACGATGATCGTGGTACTAGAAATGGCGATGATGGCGCCGGCGTAGACGCTCTCGAGGGCGGTCCAGCCGAAGGCCTGGCCGGCGAGGTAGCCGAACCACAGCATCAAGCTGCATTGGATCAAGGCCACGATTCCGGCCGTCGGCAGGATTTTCACCAGCTTGCGCAGGCTGAACTCGAGGCCCAGCGAAAACATCAGCATGATGACGCCCAGCTCCGACAGCGTATGGATGGTGTTCCCGTCGGCCACCAAGGGAAAGGGGACGTGCGGTCCGATGAGGACCCCCGCCAGCAGGTAGCCGAGCACCACGGGTTGACGCAGGCGATGGAAGACCAGGCAGGTGATGGCCGCGACGCCGAGGACGATGGTAAGGTTTTGGAGCAGATCGACGGAGTGTTCCACGCGAGGCCAATACCACGGAAAGGTCGAAAAATCCCAAATAATCCGCCAAAAGGCCCGGTTTTGATTGTGTTTCCCCCGGCTTTTCCCTAGTAAGGGGCGGCCATGACGCCGATTCGCCCCGAAATATTGCACGAGATCCGTCGCCGCAAGACCTTCGCGATCATCTCGCATCCCGACGCCGGAAAGACGACGATCACCGAAAAGCTATTGCTCTTCGGGAACGCCATCCACATGGCCGGCATGGTCAAGGCCAAGCGCGCCCAGCACTACACCACCTCCGATTGGATGGAGATCGAGAAGCAGCGCGGTATTTCGGTATCCTCCTCGGTGATGCAATTTTCCTACTCGGGCCATGAGTTCAATCTCTTGGACACGCCGGGCCATGAGGATTTCAGCGAGGACACTTACCGCGTCCTCACCGCCGTCGACAGCGCCCTCATGGTCATCGATTCCTCGAAGGGCATCGAGACCCAGACCAAGAAACTCTTCCAAGTCTGCCGCGACCGCCATCTTCCGATCCTCACCTTCATGAACAAGGTCGACCTCGAGGGGCGCGACCCTTTCGAGCTGATCGACGAAGTGGAGCAGGTCCTCAAGCTGCCTTGTTTCACGGTGACCTGGCCGGTGGGCCAAGGAAGCCGCTTCCAGGGCGTCTACGACTTGATGGAAAAGCAGATCCGCCTGTTCCAGCCGGGGAAATTGACGCGGGAATTTCACCAAGAAACTTTTTCGGATTTGGACGATCCCGCCTTGCGGGAAAAGGTCGGCGCCGAATGGATAGACAAGCTCAAGGACGATCTCGAATTGCTCAGCGGCGCGGGTCACGATTTCGACGAGGGCCGCTTTTTGTCCGGGCAATTGAGCCCCGTGTTTTTCGGTTCGGCGTCGAATAATTTTGGCGTCCAAGAATTGCTGGATGCCTTCGCCAAGTATGCCCCGGGCCCGCGATCCCGGCAGGCCGACACTCGCGAGGTCCAGCCCGAAGAGGGGGCCTTCACTGGCCTGGTCTTCAAGATCCAGGCGAATATGGATCCCAAGCACCGCGATCGTTGCGCCTTTCTGCGCATCTGCAGCGGCGAGTTCGTCCAGGGCATGAACGTCTACCACGTGCGCCAAGAGAAGGATTTCAGGATCAACAATGCCTTGCAGTTCATGTCCCAGGAACGCAAGAACGTCGACCGGGCCTATGCGGGCGACATTATCGGCATCCATGATCGGGGCAATCTACGGATCGGAGACACGCTGACCCAGGGAGAGGTGCTGAAGTTCACCGGAATCCCTCAATTCTCGCCGGATCTTTTCTCCCGAGTCGAGCTAAAGAACCCGATCAAGAATAAGCAATTGCAAAAGGGCCTGGAGCAATTGGCGGAAGAGGGGACCTCGCAGATCTTCCGGCGCAAGGGCACCTCCGAGATGTATATCGGCGTCGTCGGACAGCTGCAGCTCGAGGTGGTCAAGTTCCGCCTGCTCAACGAGTACGGGGCCGACGCCATCTTCACTCCGATGAACTACTCGGTTTCGCGCTGGTTCCACGTCGAGGATGCGAAGGCGATGGAAGAATTCTTGCGCTATTACAGCTCGCATGTGTTCTACGACGTGCGCGGCTATCCGATGATCTTCTTCAAGAACGACTGGGAGCGGGAGTACATCGTCGAGAAGCATCCCGCCTTCCGCTTCTTCACCAGCCTCATCAATTACGAACAAGAATGCCTGACTTAAATCCAGCGACTACATGAAAGGATAAGGGTCCCAAGCGGGGAAGCCGAACCAGAAGGGGTAGGCCCAACCGACGGGAGTGAAGACCGAATTATACGGGGTATAGCCGACGCTCGCTTGCACCGCGCCTTTGGGGTGGGGATTTTGGTCCAACTCGTAGTCGTTTTGTTTTTCGAATTGGGTGGCGTCCTTTTGCAAGGCGGCGACGGCCTTCGGGTCGTCACCCGGAGCGGGTTTCCAGTTGTTCTCGGGATGTGCGGCCACTGGCGCTTGTTGCAGGGCCGAGGCCAAGGCCTGGGACTTTTGCGTCAAGGGCCCTGGATCTTTCTTGAAGGAGTCCGGGCTGTAAGAACTTAGAGACAGGCTTTGGTTGAGCAGGTGGAGAATTTCTGAGTGCTGTCCGACGGTGCGAAAGGAGTTCTGTGCCGTGGGAGGCAGGCTTTGCAGAGCTTGGGAAAAATCTCCCATCGCTGGTTGCTTCAGGGCTTTTGTCTGTTGCAGCAAGTCGAAATGATTGACGGAAAGGTCGGCGGCGATGGCCTGCAAGTCCTTGGGATAAGAGGCGTTGATCTGTTTGACCGAATTCTTCGTTTGGGGCCCCAGATCCACCAATTCTTCCACTAGCGTCGGATACTTCACCAATTGCCACAGCTTTTTCTGCGTCTCCAGGGGAACCGAGGCGAGCAGGTCCTTGAAGGAGGCGCTGGTCTTGGCCTGGATCTGGGCCAATTGCACCAAGGTGCCGGGATATCCCAGGACGGCGACGGTTGCCTGGCGGATGTCCGCTGGATAGACGGAAAGGGCCTGCACCGCGCTGGGGCCCTTGGCGGGGGCGTCCGCGGCGTGAAGGGCGCAAGGCGTGATCAGCAAAAGGCTCAGGAATAAAGTGAGTCGACGCATCATGATTTCCTCGAAATTTCGGGTTTCTCCACGACCAAAGTTCTAAAGGGCGCTTATCCGGAAGTCTATGAAATTATCGATCACCTTTCTTTCCCAAGACGCGTTACAATTTGAGAATGATCATCG